>CAYLKT010000130.1:0-3364 GCA_964384305.1 uncultured Thermoplasmatales archaeon
CTCTTTTTCAAGCAAGTAACTGGTGTTTACATCAAGGCTTTTATTCGGAAAATACGATCTAGAATTTCAGCTAAAGCTAATCCTCCTAGTATTCCAAGGGCAATTCCCACAATTGCCTCTCCTAAATCATCTTTGGCCATTTTATTCACCAGATATTGTTCAATCAAAATTAACTTGTAAAATTATTAATTACATCTTCCAGACTTGGATTTATTTTTTTATAATGTTCAACTGTTTCAAGAACATTATCGGAAAATCTTCTGTATAATAAATAGATTTCATCATCGAGAAATTCTGGATGTTTTATAATCATTTCATCCTTTGTTAATTTATCAATTTCTAATGCTAACCTAATGATGTCTAAAATGTTTACTAGTCCATCTCTATACCATTGATCTATAGTTTTATCTGAAATTTTAACATTTTCGTTTTTTCTAGGATTATTGAAATCAATTAGAAACGGATTAAATTTTAAATTCAAATCATTTTCTTTAGTTACATTTTTTGAGGATATTAAAGCAATGGTGCGAATCAAGCAAGGAATTCCCATACCACAATGTTTAGGTTCATCTCCGTTTCCTTTTAGAAATCGTCTATGAGCACAAGATATTGTTTTTCTGATAAGGGATTTTTCTTTTATATTCTCAACAATTTCTTTTTTTGTAAGAAAAGTAAAAGGATTTTCAATGGTTAATTCAAATTCCGAAAAAACTGATTTTATAAGGTCATTGTAATACATGAGAAATCTAGGGTTAGCTGTTCTTGTTCCATGTCTTCCTTCCATCATACCTATTTGTCTTGCAATAATATCATTCTCTGGAATAAAGATAGTTTTAGCATTTTTATGTGCCACTGCTATTGAAACTGCAGTAGAAAGATAAAGAAATGATCTTGAGAATTGAGTTGATTCACTTGACTTAAAATTTATATCTACTCCAACCATTCTTTTAGAATCATCAGGCAGGTGTCCATATAGATTATATACAATTTTTCCGATATTAGCGTGATTTACAGAAACATAGATTGGATTAAAACCATTTTCATGTAAAAAGAAACTTCCTGCCAGACTGTCAAGTCCTCCTGAGAATAAAGAAACTGAGTCACATTCATCGTTTTTCTGTGTAATACCTACAATCTTAGTTTCTTTTTCAATAAAGTCGTACTTGAAGATATCATAAGTCATGAAAGAAATTGTTTTTTCAAGTTTGAGTTTTACTGAATTCCAAAGACTGACATTTGATACAGGTATTACTAGTTTGATCTTCCTTGTAAAATATCTATTTTCTATTCGCTTAGAATTAACCATAATATCTCTTTTAACGAGCTTATCGGCAGAAAACGAAGCGAGAGCAATATTAAGCAGGTCTTCAACCAATGAAGGAATCTTGTTGTCATGATATTCTTTTTGAATCAATTTCTTTTCAAATCTGATGCATTTAATATTTGATTTTATTTTATGAGATTTCTTTTTATTCTTGTTTTGGGTAAGATACTCTTCAATCTTTATTATTGCACTATAATGCTGCCCTCCTCTTGCATTGCTCCCTTCAACCAATATCTTGAAACGTTTTTCCCCCCTCATAAGCTATGCTCCCCCCTTCCATTCCTTTAAGATTTCATGAAGTTCTTTTTCAAATCTCTTTTGAATTATTTGGTCATTTAACCTATCAAAATTACCTTGAAATAAATCATTAAATCTTCTTTCATCTTTCAGTTCTTTGACAATTTCGGCCGCTCTTTTTTTACATTCTTCATAAATATTATCTTCATACTTTTCAATATCTGAACGTTTTTCAATTTTATTCCCGCTATAGTAAAAAATGGTTCCCGGATCTTTTGATATATCCGATCCTAATTTAGACTTCAACTCTGCCTTAATTAATTTGAACAAATACTTCGAGAAATAAAGCTTTATGAAACCTTCAATACCATATCTTTCCATAAATTCCTTTATGTTTTTCTCTGCAGCATCTATCTTCACAAAGCATCAACTCCTTTTTCAATAATGGCACCGATTGCATCACCTAGTGCCTCTTCGGCAGGTTTTGCAAGTGATTTATTAATTCCTGCAGATACGATTTTATCATCCACAGCGCTCCATATATAGGATGTAGCCATAGGGATAACTTGGTCTTTAATAACAGTTGCAACAAATCTTTTTGCGGCATATTCTGCCCCGTGCTGTTGGGTATCATATAGGAATTGAGCACCATACCTAACAGCATAATAAACAGGTACCTTTGCTGCACCGTTTGGTAAAACAGGCAACACATACCTGCAAAAATAGTCGACTGTCTGGACAGCATTCCTATCTTTGAGTATCTGTATATGTTCCTGCTGAGCCTGAGTTTTATTCATTCCAGGCCTGAATTTTTTCGATGCTATCGATGGTGTACATTTTGAATGACCCACTTTAAACCCCCATTATATTAAGTATTGAAACCATAAATCATACCTCTATATCTCGACTTTCCTCTTTTTGTGACGAAGGTTTACATTTGTTTTGTTGAAAGTAAGATTTCTTGCCACTCCAACTTCAGTGTTTCTTGTTGGTTTGACTGATGCACTTACTTTATGACCTTGAAATCCAACTGACGTCTTGACCTTAACTGATCCCTTTTTTGCACCTATCAACGCATATGGACCATGTCTTTTACTAATACCGATGGCACCAAATACTCCCTTGTTTGCATAGAAATAGTTCAATCTCGGTTTCCTAGATTTCTTCCGATAGTGAGATCTCACTGTAATATAACCTCTTCTAGTTCGCCTTCTATGACCTCTTATATAACTCACGATACCCCCGCCATTTTTTTAAAATATTCTTTTTCTTTTATGTATTACTTCTGCTACGGTACGTCCATAAGACTTTCCAACCGGTCTCAGCGTTACAGTCTTGCCCTGGAGCCTTTGTAGTTTGTTTTTTGCTGGCCAATAGCCTTTTTGCCCTCTTTCTGGAGCATCCAAGCCGGCTATCCTGATATACTGCGAACCACCTACATTTTTTCTAACGGTGAACGTGTCACCGTCAATTATTTTCTGGACTTTTCTTCGTGTTGATTTTATGTTCTAACACCCCCATATTTCTCAATATTTTTCTTCACATTTTCAAGGAACTTGATAACGTTCCCGACAGTGTCTTTAGTGATCATTATTTCACCAAATGTCTCCCAGGTATCCCCTTTCTTTTTCGATTCCTTAATCCGAATGAACGGTTCTCCGAATGAGGATACGAACGTATCCATAAACAAAATATGGTTCTTGTTTAACCATACCTTATCCTGCCATTCGCCTTTGCCGTTGAAAAAGTATATGATTGAATTCCCCAGACGTTCCCCGTGAACCCTACCTATTGATTCCAGAT
>CAYLKT010000131.1:0-3332 GCA_964384305.1 uncultured Thermoplasmatales archaeon
CCTCTTCAAGACTTCCATCATTTTCCACTTTAATACTGCAAGTATGCGTCTCTTCTTTCAAATACTTTGAAGCCACATCTGCATTTGAAGTAGATTTTGTAGTAAGTTTAAGATCTATTATCTCGTTATCAAAATCTTCTGTAGTTTCAACAATAACATTTATTTGTTTTGTTTCACCAACAGGAATTGTAAACTCCTCAGGATATATAGATAAATTACAAGTTTCGGGATTATTTTCGGATTCGATTTTTACGCTTGTTTCACCGTTTCCATTGTTGGTAATGTTTATTAAAACTAAAGTTTCATTTTCTGGTGGTATCTCAAGTTCACTTTCAAAGTCAAATGAAATATTAGGTTCGTAAGCAGCCATAATTGAAAAAACGGTCTCATTTAAAGATTCTTTTATTTTCCAACCTTCTTCATTTTTAAATTCTGCTTTTATTTTGATATCCCCCGATTTTAAGGCAGGCGCATCATCTTCAATAGTAATCTTTACCTTTGCTTTTGGCTCTACGTCACTAAACTCATCAAGTATCTTTGAACTAACGTTTACAGGGATAATTTCAACATTACACCAACTAGGAGAATCCACAACAGATAGATCGATTATTGCATCGGGTGCTTCTTTGATTGTTGCATATTCTTTTCCGTAAACATATCTTATCCCCATTTTCCATTTAAGAAGAGTATTATAAATGAAGGATAATCCAACAAGATTTTCATATTCTATTTTGTAAGAGATACTCAACTCAACTTCTTCGGTGCCATCAAGCGAAATGGGTTCACTAATTTCTGAATCAGCTTCGAGTTTAATTTGCGAATTAATCGCCAATACTGAAGTTGGTATTAACGTCGATATCAAGAACATCGCAAGAATTGCAATTATTAAGAATCTTTTTTTCATGCTATAAACACCTGGAAATACTATCGTCATAAAACTATATAAATCTTATTATTAAAATTTCACAGATGAGGCTGTGCAATAAAAGTGCATAGAAATAAGAATTTGCTCACTTCGTTCCAATAAAAAATCTCAGTCACTTTAAGAGTGTCTTCTGTGTTATTAAAGACCACCTGCAGACAAATTTTGCCAATTAATTTAGATGTCTAGACGGAACCCAATCAACATTTATCCATGGGATTTCTAAATGGCCAATGCTTCCAGTAATTATCCTTGGTCTGATTTTTGTCCAGTCATTCCAATAGTTATTACCCCATTGGTTAAAATACGAGTTAGTGAAAAAGGCTTGTTGTTCGTTG
This sequence comes from uncultured Thermoplasmatales archaeon, assembly GCA_964384305.1. GTDB lineage: Archaea > Thermoplasmatota > E2 > DHVEG-1 > DHVEG-1 > JAYEJG01. The sequence continues at coordinate 1,261 of CAYLKT010000131.1, forward strand.
TCAATAAAATTGTTACCCGTGACAATGTTTCCAATTGAATTATCTATTTTAATACCTATACCATTGTTTTCGATTTGGTTTTTACAATATATATGATTTTCGTTAGATGAATATCTTAGATATATGCCACATTCCCCATTATTTTTGATTAGATTATTAGAAATAGATGCATATTGAGAACTTGCAAACTCGATACCATCACCAGCATTATTCTGAATGATGTTGTTTTTAATGTTGTTGTTATTTGCCCAATGTGCATAAATACCGTCATTGTTGTTTTGGATAAGGTTATCTTCAACGATGTTACCAGATTGTTCATATGCATAGTTGAGGAAAATACCAAGGTCATTGTCCTGGATGACGTTGTTTTTAATGGTAACATTTGAATTAAGTGATCGTGTTTTTATACCTGAGTCAAATGGTATGTTTCCACTATTTTGTATGGTAAAACCAGATACTCTTACATCTGGAACCGAGACATCAATGACATGTCCGATGCCGGCTCCATCAATTATTGTATTTGTTTTATTTTCACCATCAAGATTTATGGTTTTGTTTATCTTTACATTTTCAACATACGTTCCATTGTACACATACACAGCATATCCCTCATATGCATTGTCAACACCATCTTGTATTGTTTGATATGGATGGTTCTTTGACCCATCCCAAGGTCCCATAGTGTTATCATCATCAACATATAGTATAGGGAATTGCCCATAAACACCTGATAAATAAATTGATTTCTTTTCAATACAACATTCACCGTATGCGATATTAAACCATCCGCCCTTTGGTGCGCCTAGACCCCAGCTATTTTTACAAATCCAATACCCTGGATTATCATTATAACCAATGATTGTTACATAATGAGCGCCGCTTGATTTTCCCCATCTGTGTCTATACATACCTTGATTAAAAACCGTGGGTACATGATATGGAAAATCTTTGTATGGATGAAAATATGTTGGAACTGGACCATTATGTACTAAAGCATTTTTTATAGCAACTGGATCCTCTGGTAAATAACTCCAATTTGTAATTTTTACTGTTCTATTCTGCCAATCGGGACATGTAGTGTTTAAAGGATATGGAAAGTGGTCTTCAGGATAAGGCCAACATGCTTCATCAGGGACACCATATTCTACAAGGAAATTGGTATCGTTTTCTGGATATGAACCCCAATCCATGTTTCCACCACTGAAAAAGAATAGGTGAGCCTCGGAAAGATCACATCCAAATGGATAACCGACTTCATACTGAACCATCGTTTCAAGAGCTGCGACAAGAGCGAATGACTCGCAACTGTGCAACCGAATTTGATTTCGTATTGGAGTTGTAAAATCGACACCGTCGATGTCGCGCCAGCTAAAGTAGGATGGTAAATCACCAGCAGTTTCACAGATGTGTGTTTTTTCTCCATCTAATTCTTTCGTTGTTGGCACACTGTCATTCATACATACACCAAAAGGCATTAAAAAACTCAATAAAAGAAGCATTGTAAAAATCACAAAAACTGTTATTTTTTTGTTCATTTTTTCCCCCAGTACAATAATGATGTAACGGAACCCATAATATATAATTATTTTTCATCTTTTATTAAATTTCTGGATAATTGGTGGCACCTTTAGATGAAACCCGGTTTCTTAGATATTATTGACCATACAAGTAACGGCATAATTGTAAAAGACATCAGTTGATGCAAATATTTAATTCTCCATATTTTGCTTCTGTTGAGAACGCTGGGGAAGGGATTCGAACCCTTGAGGTGTTACCACCAATGGTTTTCGAGACCATCGCCGTGGGCCGGGCTTGGCTACCCCAGCAAGAGACAACCTTGTCAAAAGCTTAATCAAAGACTTTTTTATATGGATATCGATTCAAGTGAAAGTTAAAGTAAAGCTCTTACGAACTGGAGAAACAAAAGAAATCGAGATATTAGAAGGATCACTAGTCAAAGATTTACTAGCAAAAATCAATATTAAACCAGATACATCAATAGTAATGATCGAAGAAAGACCTGTTCCGATAGATGAACTTTTAACCAATGGAAAAGAGTTAACAATAATACA
>CAYLKT010000132.1:0-3289 GCA_964384305.1 uncultured Thermoplasmatales archaeon
GTTTACATCATGTGTACAGTAAGATCTTACCTGTTGGGCATCCGGTTTTACGGTAAATTCATGTGAATTTCCTAAATACTGCATTTCTTCTTCGTCCAATTCATCCAGATATGTTCTTACTGCATCGCGAACGAGGTCGCTAGTGCACATCCAATGACTCTTTATCCTATCATATAGGTGTTTATCAAAACGTACAGTTATTGTATCACTTGGCATGTTCATCCCAAGGGGAAAATATGTAATACAACTTAAAAATCTATTGGAAAAAACGAGTGCTTTTGTCAAGATTTGGACTTAACTGCATATGTGATTACATACTCATCTGCGAAAAACGTATATAAAACACCATGTAATACTAAGCGATGGAAGGAATCGGGCTGGTAGTTTTTAGAGTGCATCCCATCCCCTCCTAAGTGAGGCCAGCCCCTTCCATTTTTTGGAAGGTTTTTAAAAAAAGGAAAAAATGTTGTTTTATAGTGTGCTTAGTACTTCAGGAATCCATGCTTTTAAACCGGTTAATGCAAACTGAACCGCAATTGCAACTGTAAGTAGCCCCATAACTCTTGTAAATGCATCCATGCCTTTCTTGCCGAGGATCTTTATTACATAAGTAGAGCTCATGAATATGCAGAACGTGATGACCATTGTAAGAATAATTGCAACAAAAGCAATTGGTATCATAATATACCACGAAACATCTGGATTTTGCATAGCAACAATTGTAATAGTGATTGCTCCAGGTCCTGCAAGAGAGGGCATTGCAAGCGGGACAAGTGCTAAATCCGCTTTTTGAGTTGCACCAGGTGCCGTTTCACCTACTTGTTGACCTCTTCTTACCATATCAAGACCAACAAAAGCAAGTAAGATTCCTCCAGCTATTCTTAATGAGTAGATTTCGATTCCAAGAAATGATAGAACACTTGATCCGGCTATCGCAAAAATGAACAGTAAAATTGCTGCGTATGTTGCTGCATTTTTTGCTGTCTTTTTTCTTTCGTCTTTCGTACAACTACTCGTTATTGCAGAAAAAAGTGCAAGTGTTGATGATGGATTGACAATAATAAACAATGGAATGAACACTGCAAGAAACACATCAAGCATGGATGACAGGATTCAAATTGATATTATTAAGCTTTTGTAAAAGGTGCAGGGGGAGCGATTCGAACGCTCGAACCTCTACAGGAATAGATCTTGAGTCTATCGCCGTTGACCAGGCTTGGCTACCCCTGCAACAAAAAGGAGAAAACAAATCTACTATAATAAAATTTCATGTTTATACAGACTTGATTCTTGCAATGGTTTATTAGTGAAGTATTTGCTGATTGCTGTTTTTGGAGGCTTCAGCGAATCTTCCAACTGTCCTATAACACCTCATGAGGTCTTTTTTGTCTATTATTAGGCTTATCTCTGTAAGAGTGAGAATGATGTCAATAACGTTAATGTTTTCCCACGCAACAAATCTTAATACATCATATAAGACCCCTGGAGTGAATAAAAAGTTATTGGAAAAGGTCAATGAGATTGAAACAAGATCATTTACTTCATCAAGAATTTTTTCTTCATATAACAAATCAAGAAGGTCTTCTTTATACTTGGCGTTTGTAATTATAGAAACTTCAAAATTACCTTGAATGATATTAAGAACGCCCCCTTTTTTGAAATTTATTGTGGGATACAGACTATGAATTTTTTTAAGCAACGTTGGGGACTCTTCAAAAACTACATAACATATATCGGTCTTTATAGTCTCAATAAAGTAGCTGAAGGTAGGTTTTTTGGTAGTTTGTTTTATTTTTTCCGATTGACGTCGTAATGCCATTACAATAGCAGAATGTTTTACGGATTTGTCAACTTTTGATTCTATTTCTGGCGTTATATGTTTTGCCAGTAGATTATAGGAGGCGATATTCCTATCAATAACTTCTCTTAAAAATACTCTTTGATCCAATATTTCTTTGACGGCTTGACTTATAGTTACCATAATAACACCTAAATCCCGTTTTTATGCATTGCAACAATATCTGTTATCACATAACTCATACATATATTTTTGTTATTATTTGTACATAAAATACAAAAGAGCCGAACAAAATTTGTAATGACGTGAATCTAGGAAAAGGAAGGCGGGAAAAGATACTGCTCACCGCAACTATAGACGTTAAGCGAGTTTTAGTTATCTTAGTAACGTCGATGTTATTATTCACAATATTTTTTACTGACGACTCAGCAAATGGAGCAAAGAACGGACCGGAGGCGTTGAACTCAGGACAATATGAAAAAGGTCACAGATACAATATCCAAGGATGGGTGTACATTCATATAGAAGGAGAGCCGTATGAAAGAGGATATCAATATGGATATCTTGCCTCCGCTGAAATCATCGACACGATTCAAAGATGGAGTAATCTTGGACATGACTTTAAATTCATGAAATTGTCCTTGAAAAAAAACCTCCCTGAAAACTACGATGAATTATCGGAGCGATGGTGGAACATTTGTAGAACAAAAGCTATGAATACATTTGTAGAACAAATCCCTGAAGAATACCAACAGGAATTGAAAGGAATATCTGATGGGGTAAAAGCACAAAATGGGAGGATCTTCAATCGAGATATTGAATATGACGACATTGTTGCGTCACAATTTGTTCAAGATGTTTGGTACAGTAGTTTCAAATATTTTTACAAAAGTTTTCATCCTGTACGTGGACTGTTCAGCGGATTAAAAGAAATTTTTTCTGATGAAGGCGAAAACCAGCACCCGGGACATTGTAGCGCATTTATAGCAACTGGCGATGCAACCAGTGATGGTAAACTCGTCGTTGCTCACTCAACAATATTTAATCGATATATGGCTGAAAGATGCAACATCATATTGGATGTGCAGCCATCAGAAGGTTATAGATTTATTATGACATGTCCGCCAGGCTCCATCTGGAGTCAAGAGGATTATTATCAGAATGAGAAAGGAATAGTGCTTACGGAAACGGAGCTACATCAAGGACCATGGAAAAAAATAGGAGTTCCAAAGGGGGCTCGATCAAGAACAGCGATTCAATATTCAGATAGTATTGATAAGGTGATTGAAAACTTAAAAAATGGCAATAATGGACTAATACCAAACGAATGGTTAATTGGCGATACAAAAACTGGGGAGATTGCCTCATTTGAACAAGCCCTCTACAACACGCCTATAAAAAGAACGTTTAATGGTTTTTATTGGTCCACAAATGTTCCCCATGATAAAAAAGTAGAAAGAGAATTGTTTGGGATTATTAGTCTTTCACAAA
>CAYLKT010000133.1:0-3204 GCA_964384305.1 uncultured Thermoplasmatales archaeon
CTTACGGTGCAGTCGGTGCCTTTTCTTCAGGTATCGATAGAACTGAGGCTGCATCACTAATGCTTACTGGTGAAACTTGGTTAAAAGTGCCTAGCAGCGTAAAGATAACACTAAACGGTAAATTAAAACCCGGAGTTTTTGCAAAAGATGTCGTACTTCACATAATTGGAGATATTTCTGCATCCGGTGCAAACTATTGCTCTGTAGAATATCATGGTGATGTAGGCCAATTCTCAATTGAAGATCGTTTTACAATTGCCAATATGGGCGTTGAAATGGGTGCAAAAAACTCAGTTTTTTTTGTTGATGAAGTCACAAAAAAATATCTTGACTCAATTGCTGCATCTACTTCAGACTATGATTTTATATATCCTGATAAAGACGCATCCTATATCCAAGAGTTAGAGTACGATTTATCAGAAATTGTTCCAATGATTGCATGTCCGCATACTGTCGATAATGTTAAACCCGTATCTGAAATGGATGGCTTGGAGATTCAACAGTGCCTAATTGGCACGTGTACAAATGGGCGGCTTTCTGACTTGAGAATTGCCGCAGACATCTTGAAAGACAAAAAAGTAAATCCAAATGTTAGGCTTCTTATTCTACCCGCATCCAAAAAAATCTACGAAGATGCGTTAAAAGCAGGAATTATTGAAACACTTGTCAAATCTGGCGGGATAATGCTCCCTCCTGGTTGCGGCCCATGTCTTGGTGCACATCAGGGCGTTTTAGCTCCTGGCGAGAAATGTCTAAGTACAGCAAATCGTAATTTCAAAGGTCGCATGGGCTGTAAAGACGCAGAGATATATCTTGCAAGTCCTGCCACTGTAGCAATTTCAGCAATATGTGGTAGAGTGACCGATCCAAGGAGTGTGATGAAATAATGAATGTATGGAGATACAAAGACAACATAAACACGGACATGCTATTTCCGGGAAAATATACATATACTTGCAGTACTGTAGATGAAATAAGGCCACACCTTCTTGAAGATCTTGACTCAACATTTTCAAAAAACGTAGAAGAAGGGGATATTATTTTTGCAGGTAAAAACTTTGGATGTGGCAGTTCACGCGAGCAACCTACAGTTGGTCTTAAGTCAGTTGGAATTAAAGCAGTAGTTGCAGAAAGCTTTGCAAGAATATTCTACAGATCATCGATTAATCAAGGCCTACTGTTAATTGAATGTCCAGATGCAGTAAAGGCTTATGGAAAAGGCGACAAGGTGTCTCTCGACATTGAAAATGGAAAAATCATAGTTAGGGGCAAATTGTTTACATTTCCAAAGCTGCCTAAAGAAATTCTTGCAATTCGTGATGCAGGAGGATTGCTTTCTTACACAAGGGATAAATTGAAAAACAAAAGTTAATCCTGTCCTACATAATATTCATGTTTGTTTTCCAAATGTTCTTTTGTGAGTCTGATGTATGTCTCTGCATTTTTAATGCACATATCTTCAAATTTCACATCCTGTTTAACGACTTTTCCAGGCACTCCAATTACAAGACTGTTTTTCGGGATTTCTTTATTTTCTGTTACAAGTGCATTTGCACCAATGATTGACCCTTTTCCAATTTTACATCCGTTCATTACAGTTGCATTCATGCCAATGATTACATTGTCTTCAATTGTCGCACCATGAATAACAGCACTGTGCCCAATTGACACATTTTTGCCAATGCTTACTATGAGGTGTCCATCGGTATGAACCACTGCACAGTCTTGGATATTTGATCCATTGTCCATCTTGATTGCATTTTGATCTCCCCTGATTACAACATTTGAAAAAATGCCACAATTTTTCCCGATGTTGACTTCTCCAATAATTATAGCGCCTTTTGCAACAAAACTTGACTTATCGATTTGCGGTTTCATTTACTATACCTCTCAAAGTATCCAACTGGCTAAAATAAAAATGGGTAATTTAACTTTCCCCAAATTGAGGGTATGAATAGATGTTTTATAATTTCTAGTGCTTTGAGTGGTTGTCAACTTAAGCAATTTTTATCAAAAAGATGAATTTGAGTTAGTCAAATTCTAGCTTGCCGAACTACTGGTCTCACCATAAAATATATATACGCAAGTTAATATTATATTCGCCATAAAAATGGAAAGAGGTAAAAGAATATGAAAATGAAAAAGAAAATATTGATCGGAAGCATTTTTGCAGCACTAATATTGCTTTCCATGCCTTTTATGTCAACAATTCAGGCACGAGAAGCAAAACCTGTAGTAACAACTACACAGGGCGTGATTGAGAGTATGTCCTCGGTCAGTGTGGAATCTAATGTTCCTTCTCCAGATGATTTAGTTTCATTGATACGGGATGGGGTTGCTCTATCATTGCAACATTCTAATTCCGATCCTGCTGTTGTAGCCATATGTTCGGAAATAACTGCTACTACTTCGTCTATAACTATGATGCCCGGGCAAGTATTCTGTAGTTTGTTAGCATTGGCCATAATGACTCTTTTCCTTGCCGCGTTTTTATGGATGTTTACTGTGGCTGATCCTTTTAAACTTGCTAATCTTTTTGAGCAAATAGCTGATCTTATAGCGATATATGAAGAGAATTGTGGAGAATGGCCTCCTTGGGGATCGTCCTCCTCTATGTCTAGTGAAATGAATATAAATACTATTGAAACATATGTAAACAACATTGAGATGTATGTAAGTAACATTGAGACAGATATGACTGGTGGATGCAGTCTATGCGGTAGCTCATCTTCACAACCACTATCTTCACAATCATCATCCAGGTGATAAAGAGCAGGCAAAATAACTAAAAGCCAATCTCTTTTTTTCTTTATTTCTTGGTAATAGTATTCTTACAAACCAACAGTTGTTTATCGAAGTCATAGTTGAGGGGATAGGACAAGAAAGATAGCGATTTTGACAAGAAACTGTACAGGAGTTAATGCTGTCATAAGATCAGTAGTAAGAACTGCATTTGATTATAATATTGAAATGACACTTACTGGCATATGGACTAAGTTATACAAAGTAAGTGCTTGTCAACTTAAGATGTTTTCAACATAAATTAACAGGAGAAAACTTCTGATAAAAACTGCCTAAGTTGACAACCACGTCTTGAAGGCCAATAAAGTGAAGTATTACTCACAAAAATGTACAACGCCCAATACAAGATTTATAGGAATATTTATATACACATCCATTTTATTTATCTTCATTAGGGGGAGA
>CAYLKT010000134.1:0-3192 GCA_964384305.1 uncultured Thermoplasmatales archaeon
GGTGTTGTAACTTTATGGTTATCAATTTTTAATTCACCGATTCGGGCAGGACCATCTCTTTTTTTTATTTGAAAATGCATTGTATAATTAATACAAGAGCACTCTTTAAAACGTTTGGGAAATCCCAACCATTTTCTAACATTTTAAATAACAAAAAATGTTAACCTCTGATGATTTAATATGAGAAAGGTTGGTTTGGTGAGTATAATTTTGATGCTAGTATTAACCCTTGTTGCTCCTGTTGTTTGTGGCGATGGCGGAATAATTGGTCCACCTCAGATCTATATATATGAAAGAGCTCAGAATGCTATTGTTGCATGGAATGGGACCGAAGAAGTTCTTATTTTATCAATAGATATTGATAGCTCAGAGCCTACAAAGGTTCTACGTGTAATACCATTGCCGTCTAATCCTATTAATGTATCAGAAGGAAGCTTTGATTCTTTCACAAAGCTTCAGGAAATTGTAAATGAAAAATTGCTAGACGCTTGGAATTATTCACGTATGAAATCTGGCGGATATGGCGAAGATGCATTAGCCCCCTCAAGTAATGTTGAGGTAACTTTTCAAGATACTATTGGCGCTCACAATATAACCATATTTCATATTCTAAATGGGACAAACTTTAGTGATTATGCTACAGATTTTGCTGCGCAAGCTGGTCTTAATGATATAATTTTTTCATCAAAGTTTCAGAGTATGGTGGAAGAATATCTGGATGATGATATTTCCCATTTTGTTTTTGATATTATTGATACAACAGAGGCTGAACATAGTGTTAGCCCAATTATTTACAGGTTTAAAACAGATTTTCTTTTTTACCCGCTTAAAATAACAGCTGCTTCTGATGTAGGTGAGACATATGCAGAGGTAAATGTTTTCTGTATTGCTAAAGAACGAATCAAAGAAGAAGTGTTTTCTGATATTTCTTTTTACTCAAACCTAGGTGGTTATTGGTATGAGGATTTAACAAATATTAATCTCACTGAGGATGAATTATTGGAAATAAGTCCAGAGATATATGACATCTTTAAAGGAGATCCTATTTTGATGAGTTATCAGTATTATGGTAAATACTCTAGTCTTGATGAAGACATTATTGCTTCTGCGGAAGATTTTGCTTATCCTAGCCTTGAAATTATTGCAGAAGACCATATTTTAGTTGAACGAGATGAAAAAAGCATTGTTAATGTTACAGTTAGAAATACGGGTAATACTGATCTGCAAATACGCCTTGGTATAGATGGCGGGTTAGGATGGATACAACATAGTTGGTATTCTGTATCGCCTTATTCTGCAACTATAAACGAAGGAGGGGAATATACTTTTGAGATTAGTTTTGACATTCCAAGTAACATCCAGTTAGGGGACTATAGTTTAACCTATACAGCAAGTTCATCAATGTATAACGTTGAAAAACAAAAGAGTACAACTATGACAGTTTATGATGCAATAGAATTATCTGAACTATCTAATGAGATTAGGGATCTAACTGCTAGGATGGATGTTTTGTTGGCAATTTCAATTATTTGTTTCCTGTTAATTGGTACTATTATACTTGTTATCCTCTTCATCATGGTTAAACGAAAATAGTACTTACTCAGTGTCTAAAGTATCTTTGACCCGTAAAAACCATAGAAATGCCATGTTCATCAGCAGCATTTATTACTTCTTCATCACGAATAGATCCACCAGGTTGAACTATTGCTTTTACTCCTGCTTCAGATGCTAGATCAACTGCGTCTCTGAACGGGAAAAACGCATCAGATGCCATTGTGCTTCCTTTGATGTTTTCTTTTCCTTTGTTTGTTGCAATCCATGTAGCGTCTACTCTAGCGGTTTGACCTCCGCCTATTCCAACGGTATGTATGTCTTTTACAAAGACAACGGAGTTTGATTTAACGTGTTTAACTACTTTTACTGCAAATTCCATGGATATGAGTTCTTGTTTTGTTGGTTTTTTCTTTGTTGCTATCTTCCAGTCTTTTTTAGGTGTCATTTTTACATCTCTTTCTTGAGATAAGAATCCACCCACTACACTTCTAAATATCATTCCTTTTCTTTGTATTTTTTTATCCAAATCTTTTAGTTTTAATAACCGTAGGTTTTTCTTTTTTTCAAAAATGTTAAGCGCTTCTTTGCTGAAATCTGGTGCTATTATTACTTCTAAAAATAGTTTGGAGAGTTCCTCTGCTATATCTTTTTCTACTTTTCTGTTAAAAGATATAATCCCTCCAAATGGTGAATATGTATCTGTTGCATAGGCATCTTTCCATGCTTTAAGTAATTCTTTTGCACTTGCTATTCCACATGGTGTTGCATGTTTAATTATTACACAAGTAGGATCAGTAAATTCTTTAATGCATTCAATTGCGCAATCTGCATCAAGTATGTTGTTGTATGATAGTTCTTTTCCTTGCAATTTCTTTGCATTTACGACACATGGCTCAGTAACTTCAGGGATAATTTCATAAAAACCACCCTTAAGATGTGGGTTTTCGCCATATCTCATATCCTGTATTTTTCTAAGTGCTATACTATTGTCCTCTGGTAGTTTCTCATCTGTCCATTTGTCTCTTAAATATCTTGAAATTATGGAGTCATATTGTGCGGTATGTGTATATGCATCAAGTGCAAGTTTTTCCCTTTGCTTAACACTAATATCACCATCTTTTTTAAGAGAACTTAAAACACAACCAAATTGCTTTTTACTTGTTACAACAATTACATCTTTGTAGTTTTTAGCAGCAGCACGAATGAGAGTAGGTCCACCAATGTCAATGTTTTCAATTACTTCTTCAATACCTACTTTTGGTTTCTTAATTGTTTTTTCAAAAGGATACAGGTTACAAACCAATAGATCAATTGTTTCAATTTTATGTTTTTTAAGAGTGTCCATATGTTTTTTTTCATCTCGCCTAGCAAGAATTCCTGCATGAATAATCGGATGTAGGGTTTTTACTCTTCCATCGAGCATTTCAGGAAAACCAGTTACGTCAGACACTTCTTTTATTTCAATTCCCGCGTCACGTAAGATTTTTGCAGTTCCTCCTGTTGATATAATTTCAATTCCCAGGTCTTTTAATCCTTTTGAAAAATCGGCTATTCCATCCTTATCAGAAACACTTACTAGGCCCCTATTAACCTTCATCACTCTTACCTAAGGAGCATATGAGAGGAGTTCATAAACAT
>CAYLKT010000135.1:0-3042 GCA_964384305.1 uncultured Thermoplasmatales archaeon
TCCTCACAGAATCATGGTTAAGGTCTATTTCTTTAAAAAAGCATATCATTGATATTGTTTGTATCTAGGGTGCCAATACTTTCATCAGCATCAAGAAGTCTACTTCCAAATAGCGTGCGTGTCAATATCAATATATGTAGTATGTTTATCTGTTGCAACAGAAGAAAAGCAAGGTGTCACATTTATCTTATATATAATGTATATAAGGCGTTTTTGACACGTAGCTTTTTTACACACCAACAGGGTTGGGCCCTTTAAGGCGAATCTGCCACCTAGCTCCCCTATAATTTTGCAAGATATTCATTTCCCTTCTTCGTCACAAATAATGTTCGTTTTATTTTGTATTTTATTTTTATTTTGCGAACGTCTACAAAAGCATATTTGATCAGCCTGTTACGTACTACTGCAGCACCACCAGCTTCTTTGATGCCAGCAATGCGTCTAAACTTGTTTCCAAAAGTGTTTTTGAAAACCTATATAAGTCAAAAAATGGATTTAGGGAAGCGTAGAAATAGATGCAAGTTAAATGTCTCACCACCAACCTTGCACCTAAACCCAACAACGCTACACATACGATCTATAGTAAAGGTGGTGAGAGAAGTGAAGAAAGAAATATTTCTAAAGTACATTAACAAACATGTCAAAATACAACTGAAGCCAAGAAATTTTGTGGTATACGGATACATCAGAACAGTTTTTGAAGATTGTATCGAATTTGAAACAAATCAGAGAACATCATATATCGATTTTGACGTTGTCTCAATGTTGACACTTGCTGATGAGTAGAATGTCTTCTATAGTTGATGACACTGACATAGAAAAAAAGTGTCATATGAAGATTAGACTTGCAGTCAAATATGCAATAGATACAGGATTTATAATAATAACATATTTGGTGATGGGAACATCAACAGGAAAGACATATACAACACTAGATACAGTTATGTCAGAAGGGATACAATTCGTGTATCTTGCACCGACGCATGCTTTAGTTGACAACAAATTAGAAGATGTTGGAATAGAACTTGATATTACACATCTCGAAGGAATGAAACGTTTATGTCCTAGAAAAGACGATTACAAACAAGCAATTGAATGGAACATAAATCCAAAAAAGTTTCTTTGTGATGACAAAGACAAATGCCCAGATGTTTGTCCATATCAAGCACAGTTTAAAGGCATTTTTGATAAATCCTGGGCAGGTGTACATTCCCATTTAGGTTTTTTAAATTCTGCAATTGAAGACCCCGAATTAGATTACAACCCAAAGGTTCTGATAATCGATGAAGATTTTACAAATGCTATAACGCATACTGCTTCTTTTACAACAGTGCAGTTGAAGAATCTCAAAAAAATATTATCACAGGTCATTGCAAATACGGCTAATAAAGATCTAATAAAAAAAGAAAAAGGGAAACTAATAAAGAAAAAGAAATCAGGGAAAGGAAAGAAGTCAGATGATTTTTTTATTTCTTTTTATCTTCAGGTGGTTGCATTGGCTAATGCATTGATAAGTATACTTGATGATGAGGACATAACTGATAATCTTCAAAACATAGATTTTATAGATATGATAACAGAAAAACTTGATAATGATATCTATATGACAAAAGACCCAAATTATTCATGTATAAGTTTACAGGAAAAATATTATGCTTTCTTATACGAAAATCTTGGTTCAAAAGAACAAACAGATGATGAAGTTACAATAGAGAAAAAGACTATTCCCAGGAACTTTAAAAATATTTTTGATGATTTAATCAAGGTGTTTGAGATATACACGAAGTACAAATACGTTACGAAAAATCAAGTAATCCCGATGGGTGCAAATTTCTACAGTAGAAGAAAGAATGAGATTTGGGTCAATACAATAAATCCTGAATTACCCAATATTCCAATCATCTGCATTAAGGCCTTTGGGGACCCAAAAAAACTTCAAGATATGGTAAACAGGACAGTTGATGTTATTGATTTTGATATTGAAGAAGAATATAATATAACACAGATAACAGACGGGAATTATTCATTGTCTTCAATGGCAAATGCTTCAACAAGAAATAGATTATATACATTTATCATAAGGTACATAAAAGAATGTCTTGAAAGGGGTACAAAAAAGGTTTGGGTAATAACACACAAACGATATTCTACAATCGAGAATGAGTTGTATAAACCAGAAGCCGACATACCAATCAACACAAAAAACCAATCTTTTGAGTATGCTGCATTAAATGCAGGTATACCACCTGAAAAATTTGGAGTGACATATCACCAGTTGGCGGTTGGTGTGGAATTGTATGGATTAGATAATGAGTTGGTAATCATTGGTGTATCAGAACCAAATCCTAAAACATTTGCAAATGAACTGAGTGTGTTCCACGAAGGAGAAGAACCATTATCGAATGAACGTATTGTAGAAAAAAAGGGAAGCGAATATTATGGACACGATTTTCGATATAAGGACACACGATATTTTGATGGTGTTAAAGGTGTCAGAGAAGATTATACAAAGCAAGAATTAGGAAGAATGCGTGGTCTTTTTAAAAAAGGTATGAACTGCTTACTTCTTGCAAATCTAGATGTTGGAGTACCTACGTGGAGAATGACTATGAAGGAGTATAAAAAAATGCATGGATGGACTAAAGAAAGTGCAAATTTAAAAGTTTTGAAGCTAATAAACAAAGAAATAGCAATCAGCAGAAAGGATTTAGTTATAAAAATACGTAGATGGGCAACAGTCAAAAATTTTGATAGCAGGTCAAAATTGGGGTACGAAGTAGTTATCGGCAATTTGCTAAAAAATAATATGATTAAGTGTTCAGAAATAGAACAAAAATTCAAGGTAAAAACAGTATATCAGGCGACAAAAAAAGGCCGAGAATATCTTGAGAAATTATGAGGCAAAGCTAGTGTGTTAAAAGCGTATACAGAGGTTCAACACTTAAACTGCCCAAAAAAGCATGTATGTCAAAAGCGTATATATAATATATATACGAAATTAACACACTAGCTTTTGCCTAGTTTCCAGTGGAAATGAAGGTT
>CAYLKT010000136.1:0-3000 GCA_964384305.1 uncultured Thermoplasmatales archaeon
GAGTATGTATGGAGAAATTTAATAAAGTCATTTTTTTATTGATTATATTTGCTTTGATTTTTTATTGCTTTTCATTCATTTTGCCTTTCGCAGAAGTCGAGTATAGTAATGGAGCCCAAGTAGCAACATTCTATTTTTGGGGGTTTGAAAGACATATTTCTTTAACACCAGGTTCCGATTTATCAGTTTTTCCAACTTATGCTTCTTACATGGTTAATATCTTAAGCAATATGCAGGCTGGAGAGTCTTTTGATTATTTAAGATTGGTCGGTGTTGGTTTTGTTTTTCTTAGCCTCTCCATGTTTCTGTTTATTTTTTCCATAGTCTCTGCTCTGATATCTTTATATTATTTTATAAACAAAAAAATTAAAAAATGCAAATCTTGGATTTATGCGTCTGGCGCATCTTCAGTTTCTGGTTTGATTGTATATTTTATAATTATGTCCTGGATAATTTTTGATTATATGGGAGTTACCATGGTAGGTACTGCAACTCTGTTAACGCCGTATCCAGGCGTTGAAACAATATCTAGTTTTTCGATTCATACAATACCTGGCATATCCTCTTCATGGGGTATTGGAGGTTATGTTTTTTTTATAGGTGCATTATTTTCTTTAGCAATTGTTTTTAGAGATTATGCTGTAAAGATAAATAAGGTATATGTTGAGGAAGATGAGTATGATTCGACAAATCTGAATGAAGAAAATCTGATTAAAATATTGAATTTAAGATATGTAAAAGGTGAAATAACCAAAGAAGAATTTGAACAAATGAAAAAAGATTTTAAGTAAATCTGTTTTGTTTTTTAACCATGAGAAACAACTAGTTTTCAATACTTTTATATACAACCTTTTGCGGTTCTAACTGGTAGTTGGTTTTTTAAAGAAAGAAATGTTATGAAACAATTGTCTCCTGGAGAAAATTTATGAAAAAATGCAGTAAGTGTGGCAAAGACCTTGGCGGTTTCTTTACTGCCGAACATCATTGGAAATTTAAAGATGGAACTAAGATGTGTGATTCCTGTTATGGTGAGTATCTTGGAAAAACTTATCATGGAATACCTACCAAAGAGGAAGAAGCTCAACAAAACAAGGAGAAAATGGAGGTGCTAGAAGAAAAAAAGAAAATTGAAAACGAAATGAAAAAATCACTTAGAAAACTAGAAGTTAATGAATTAATTAGAAAACTTGGTGGCCCTGATATACAAACTCGAATTGTTGTAGCAATGATTTTAGGAGAAAAACAGAATAAGAAAGCCATTGGGGCTTTAATGGAGGCATTAAAAGACGGCAATGATGAAGTTGTTACTGTTGCAGCGGAAGCGCTTGCTAAAATCAGGGATCCAAGAGTTCTAAATGACTTGAATGGTGTCCATAAACGCTTTATTTCTGAGATCAAAAGGATAGATCGGCAACAAGATGATAATTCCACTCTAAAAGGACATTTTAATTACCAGTTATCACAGATATTACTTGAGCAGTATGTTTTTTATGTTGATGCCGAAGTAAAAATCAGCAAGGCTATTGAGAAATTACGGCAAGCAAAATTTGAAAGAATGGCAAAAGTTGTCGATACCAATCTAAAAGAGATGAGTTGGCAGGACTTTGAAGACACTGTAACTGATGCTTTAAATGCTGTTCCTAGCGAAAAAAGAACTTCGGATATGGGGCTAGATGGAATAACGTCGGATGGCATTCCTGTACAGATTAAGCAATCAGAACGTATAGGGAGAAATGTTATCGATAATTTTGAAACTGCTATTAGACGATATTGTCCTTCTGATAAAAGAAATCTGAAAGGCATCATAGTTGCATTTAGTTTTACAAAAGGCGCATATACTGAAGCAGATAGAGTAAGAAGAGAGGAGAATATAGATATACAATTAATTACAGCTGATGAATTAATAATCTAATCAAATTTCAAGAGTTAATACAATAAAAACCTGTTTTTCAACACCTTTATATACCAAAAGTTTCGCTTTTTCATTAATGGCAAGAATAAAGATGACCCAGAAGCAGGTTGACGAAGCGCTTAAACTTCTTAAGCAAGGTTATACACCTAAACAACTTGCAGAGAAATATGGAGTGCATAGGTCCGTTATTTATAGGAGAGTTAAACAACCCAATGTTGCGAAGGACATCCCTGTTGAAACTAAGAACAAAGTGATTAAAGCAATCAAAAAAGGACATACTAAGGCTGAAGCAGCACAGATGTATGGATTGAACATAGGAACTGTATATAACTTTACTAAAGGCATTGCAGAAGGACACAGGTCACAAGGAAATCACGTCATCCGAAAAAATGGGATTAAACTATTAAATAGACTTATGACAGACGGTTATCTCATCACTGGTTATAATGTCCCCGTTGTTAGAAATCTTCAGAGGAAATTTCCTATCATTAGATCTGCTCGTTATAAGGAGAAAACTTTTTTTTATCTTCATGGTCGTGAGGATGAAACAGTGGAGGCTTTTTTCTTTGAAATGCCTGATAGAATAATCAGCTACTATACAATTGAGGAACTCAGTTATCTGTTAGGTGTTAAGTTTTCCAGAAAAACCACAATGACACTTGTAAGAAAATATAAAGGCAAACATAAGAGTTATTGGAAGTCTCGTCACTTAATACAGACTAGTCTTAAAAACTGGATAGATGACAACCCGTTTTTAGAGTATGCAGAACCACGGTTTGCATTGCTCCCTAAGAAGGGAGAATGGTAAAACAAGTTATTGGTTGATGTCTAAATTATAAGAAATTTAATATATGTTCCAGATTCCTACGTAATATGTACCACCTGAATGGCATTCTAGATAAATGTAAAAATCATTTCTTATCATAGCACCAAAACTGTTTTGGGCATCAACTTGGCCAGTTACTTTATATTCATTATAAGTTGAGTATTCACTCACTAATGAAACTTTTACATTTGAAAACTCAGATGTGGATAAATTGGTCATTTCGATGACCGGACTACCCGCGACGAACAGGATAGATATAGAG
>CAYLKT010000137.1:0-2999 GCA_964384305.1 uncultured Thermoplasmatales archaeon
TACCACTTGAGGTACTTAAAAAGGCTCAAAAAGATCTCTTGGATTTTGCAGGGACAGGAATATCTCTTATGGAGATATCGCACAGGTCAAAAGAGTATGATAAGATGCATAAAGAAGCATCTCGGCTTGTGAGTGATTTGATGCATCTTCCAGATGATTATAAAGTTATGTGGCTCCAAGGTGGGGCTTCAACACAGTTTTATATGGCTCCGGTAAACCTCAAAATTGAAGGTAAAAAGATGCAGTATGTAAATACCGGCGTATGGTCTAAAAAAGCAATTAAAGAAGCAAAATTCTATGGAGATGTAGAAGTAGTTGCAAGTTCAGAAGATGAATTGTTTTCCTATATCCCAAAGAATATAGAATTTAATGACGGTATATCGTTTGCCCATATTACTGGAAATAACACAATCTATGGTACTGAATACCATGAATGGCCTAAAGTGCCAGACGATGTTCCACTTGTCTGTGATATGTCTTCACATATGTTAAACAAAGTCATCTACCCGAAAAAATTTGGTGTGATATATGCTGGTGCACAAAAAAATCTAGGACCTGCTGGTGTCACGCTTGTGATAGTTCGTGAGGATTTATTAGACAGGGTCCCAGAAAACACTCCAACCATGCAAAAATGGAAGACTCATGCAGAAAAGGATTCTTTGTTCAATACGGGTCCATGTTGGGCAATTTACATTTGTAAGCTATCATTGGAATATCTCAAAAGCATTGGAGGAATACCTGGAATTGAAAAGAGAAACAGAACGAAAGCAAAACTTCTGTACGACGTAATTGACAAATCAGAGGGATTCTATAAAGGCCATGCCAGAAAGGATTCCAGATCCCTAATGAATGTTACATTTAACCTGCCAACTCCAGAACTAGAAGAAAAATGTGTAAAGGAAGCGCTTGAGAACGATTTAGTGGGGCTCAAAGGACATCGATCTGTCGGAGGGATGAGAGCGTCAATTTACAATGCAATGACAATAGAGGGAGTTAAGGCTCTTACTGAGTTCTTAGGAAAATTCCAAGAAGATAACCAATAATTTTTTCTTATCTTCTTTTTTCATTTTGACATTTTGACAGATTAGCTTTATATATCACTTTTGACAAATAATGTCATGCTACATAATCTCATTGTTTGTGATAAGGTGAAGGGAAATGAATAACAGAATAATGATTGTGGATGATGAACTGGATATATTGACTTCTCTCAAAACAATTCTTGAACATGAAAAGTATGATGTTGTAACTGTTGACAGTGGGGCAAAATGCCTCGAAGAAATTGAAAGAGGATTTCAGGGGGTGGTTCTAATGGATCTAATGATGCCAGGATTGGATGGCTGGGACACAATAAAAGCAATTGTTGACAAAGGTTTGATAAAACAAGTGGCAGTAGAAATCATTACTGGGAAAGGAACTAAAAATCATGAGAGGATGGGCATACTTGGATCGTACATCTATGATTATTTATCAAAACCTCTAGATATTGGCAAGCTGATCTCCAGTGTAGACAAGTGTAATAAGTACCTTGCAGCAAAAAATACTTAATTATACTTTTTAACTCTTGGTTTTTATATTTATGACATTTTGTCAATTTGTAATTTTAACAAGTGAGCCTTAAATATGACGAGTAACCTTCTGTTTTTCAACCCATCCCTAAGTGGGTCTGGATCCGAAATGAAATCTTGAATCATTCACCAATTCCCTGCTTTTATCCAGGCCCTTTCTAATTTTCATATTTAAGTGTAATATGCGTTTATTCCTATGTAAAACAAGATTATATCGAGAACCAGAAAAACAATAATTTGGAACTAGTATTTTATCGGTTTTCCTTTCCTTCTTACGCCTCCAAAAATAGGTCTAAAATATGTAGGAATTTTTTCTATTCTTATTGCATTTGATG
Organism: uncultured Thermoplasmatales archaeon; assembly: GCA_964384305.1. GTDB lineage: Archaea > Thermoplasmatota > E2 > DHVEG-1 > DHVEG-1 > JAYEJG01. Next base: position 1,904 of record CAYLKT010000137.1, read on the forward strand.
AACGCATAGTCGATAAAAAATTAAGAATCAAAAACGTAACAACAATTAATATTTCCATTCAATACCTCGCATTCCTAAAAACATGTATTGCTTTATAACAATTTTTCATTTTATGCGGAACGGTCATTATCATTCAAGCGGTGTGCTAAAGCCTTTGAATACTTTAAGCAAACCCCTTTTTAACTATTTAAACCAGAAAAGATGTACTTCCCATTAGAACGATGTAAGTTGCGGGAGACAATGTCAGTTCCATCACGCTGGCATTTCTGCCATATAATTAAAACTCATCCAATTTTTTGGTGTTATTTTCCTTTAATAATCTCTGGGCAGTTTTCCAAGAGTGTCTTGTATGTGGAGGTAACTTGCCAAATTTTTTGATCCAAATTTTCAGGAATTTTTGTGTAATTGGATCAGCAGGATAGCCACTGCCTAATGGCAAATTAAGTCTCTTTTCAAGTTTCATTTCAATGTTCTTAACTTCTTCATCTCGTCTGGTTTTTGCGATAATTGACGCAGCACCAACTATTGGATAAATGTCATCCGCTTTGTGTTTTGATATCATTTCAGTTTTAAAAGACAGCCTAGACAGTATGTCTCGTCCAAATCGCCCTTCATTAACATCAGCGGAATCAACATAGCATATTTGTGGCTTGAGTTTTTGTATGACTTTTCCAAAAGCACCTACTTCAATTTCATTTAAAGTCATTACTTTTCTCATGTCGTCAATATCGACAGCAGTAACGACAACCACTTCGTAATCCACTGCAAATTCCTTTATCATTCCAGCTAAATATTCTCTTCTTTTAGGACTTAATTTTTTGGAATCTCTAACCTTATATTCAATTAACTTGGAGTCGTCTCTGAACGTAACTCCAGCAACTACAAGAGGCCCAATTACAGGCCCACGTCCCGCCTCATCCGCTCCGCATATCATTCAAATCGTGTAACAATTATGAGTAAAAAGATGTTGTGGAAATGTAAAACCATAGGGCAATTTTTTTATTATGCAATCATATTCAACCAATCCAAGCCGTCGTAGCTTAGCTGGTGGAGCGGCTGATTCGTAATCAGCAGGTCGGGGGTTCAACTCCCTCCG
>CAYLKT010000138.1:0-2987 GCA_964384305.1 uncultured Thermoplasmatales archaeon
AGGCAAAGCCTGGGTGTTGTAGCAGAATTGAATATTCAAAAAAAAATTGATTATTTGGCCAAGAATGCTTTGTAGGCCAAATAAGATGAGTAAACATCCACTTTGCTCGTTACTTCAAAGGGGGCATGCATGGAAAGGACTGCTGGACCCAAATCAATTACTTCCATACCCAGTCTTGAAAAGTATTTTGCAACAGTTCCGCCTCCACCTTTGTCAACTTTACCGAGTTCTGCCGTTTGCCAGGGTATTTTCTCTTTGTTTAGCATTGTTCGTATTTCTGAGACATACTCTGCTGATGCATCATTTGCAGAATACTTGCCACCGTGACCTGTATATTTAGACATGACAATGCCATTCCCAAGGGATGATGCGTTTTTAAGTTCAAAGACTTCAGTATAGTTCGGCGTAACAGCAGCATTAACATCGGCTGATATGACTTTTGATTTAAGCATCACACTGTTAACGTCAATGCGGGGATCAAGATCTTTGATAATTGACCGTAAAAAGGATGCATCCTGGGCAGTTGCATTACCTTCACTTCCAATTTCTTCTTTGTCAACAAAAAGTGCTATTGCCGTATAAACTGGATTCTTTATGTCGAGTATCGCCTTAAGCGAGGTATATGCACAAATCTTGTCATCTTGGCCATAACCGCCAATTAGAGATTTATCAAAACCAACATCTTTTGCTTTATATGTAGGAACAATTTCAAGTTCGGCAGAGACAAAATCCTCTTCAACCATTCCATAATCTTTATGTAATTTTTCCAGAATTGCATTTTTGATGTTCCCTTTGTCACCTTTTGTTGGTTTACTTCCAATAACAAGATCCAAGTTCTCACCTGCTATGGCATCCTTCATCTTTTTCTTGTCTTGTACATCATAAGAAAGATGTGGAAGTATATCAGGAACGCAAAATATCGGATCGCTTTCGTCTTCACCCAATGTGAACGAAACCTTCTCACCATCTTTTTTAATTACAATTCCATGAAGCGCTAGAGGAATTGTAACCCATTGGAATTTTTTAATTCCCCCATAATAATGCGTTTCAAAAAGGGCAAGATTACTATCCGAATCTTCAAATAATGGGATTTGTTTAAGATCTAGTCTTGGGGAATCTATATGGGAAATAACAATTCTTATCCCATCACCCACTGGTTTTTTCCCGGGAATTATTATTGCTGCCTCTTTCCCTCTGTTTACTAGTATTCTTTTGTTTTCCTTTTTAGCATATTCTTCGATTTTTTGTACGGCCTCTCGTTCTGTTTTTGCCACATTTAAGAATTTTTTATAATCCTCACAAAAATCAAAGGCTTTTTTAATCTGATCTTTTGTAAAAAGTTTCCAAGCAGACTTTTTTTTGTAGGCATATTTGCTTTCCTTCTCCTTTTCAGCCATGTTGTGTTCCTCAAAGGAGTCATATTATACATGGATAAAAAGATAACTGATTGCAAAGGCAAGAGAAGGAAAAATGTTGGAATTGCTTCGTTTTTTATTTCTTTATTATGTAGATAAGTACTGCAACCCCAACTACTGCAATTACAGCAATAATTGCTATGAATACCAGAATGCCATTGTCAGATAAAACATTGCTAACGCCTGAATTTGACACTTCTATTGTAAATGTATCACTACCATAGTTTTCATATATATCTATGACTTCCAATGTTACCTCATAAGTTCCCTCTTCAGCATAGGTGTGACTTGAATTTTGCTCCTCCGACATTTCTCCATCGCCAAAATCCCAAAACCAGTAATAAGGCGCTATGCCTTGCTCAACACTTGCAGAAAAATCTATACTTTCATTAACTTTACTAAATGAAGGCGCAGTGGTTGTAACTTCTAGCTCTACAACATCCGGTGCCATGTCTGTATAAATTGCAAAACTAGTAAGACTCTTAAGTTGGTATTCAACAACTGTAGCATCAATATGAGAATAAGTTTCATTTTTACTTAGCAGATCAAAAGATAATGTTAATACCCCATCAGCAGTCTCAAAATCTGTAATATTTGCGGTTTCGCCAGAACTACCGTATTCAAGTTGACATTCCGTATTGACATATGACACAGAGTATGTTTCATTTGAAGTATATAAAACGATAACATAAGCTATTGAATTAAATGCTGAAAAAACATCATCAAAATCAGGATTTATATTTCCCTTGTCCTCAATAGTTCCATACACTTCAATAGTCAGTGTTACTCTCTTAGAACTGTCAGGTATGTTGCATGTTATTTTTTTAATGTCAAGATTTGGTTTTGTATCGGTTTTTGGTAAATCGTTTAAATCATTCAGATTGTCTACATCCAAGTCAGGATCCTCTGTATCCACTATAAATACATCACCCTCGGGATCTGTAAGCTCATCTGCAATATCTGCTGCAACAACTAATCCTACAGAAGCCGACAAAAAATAACATAAAAAAACTGCCAGAATTAATGTTTTTTTCATTTGTGTCACTCCTATTTAGTTTTTTAGTTAATCCAAGCCCATTTATAAAAGAAGCGGTTTATAAGAATTCTGTTTTAATTCCAACTGGAACCCGGGCATTAAAAAAATATTCCAAGCTATAGAATATTAGAAATAATTCCATTTTAAGTTTTAGTCTTATTTTAACTTCTTTTTTATGTCTTGGACTTTTGTAGAAAATCCATCCAATGTGGATTCAAGTGTACCCAATGTTTCATGTATTTTGTCTGTGACTATGGCACCATTAGAAGATGGCGCAATCATACCATCCTTTTCAAGAGTTCTTAGCGAATATCTTACCATGTGTTGCGGTTTACCCGTTATTTGGGAGAGTCTAATGATCCCAATTGGTCCTTGCTCTTTTACCGTTTTTAAAACATCCAGATGTCTACCAAGAAGATTTAACTCTTTTTCGGCAACATTTGTTATATTAGACCTATTTTTCTCATTTTCTACCAAATATATACCTCCTGGCTACTTGTTAGCATAATACATTGATTGTTTATAATATTTACCTG
>CAYLKT010000139.1:0-2982 GCA_964384305.1 uncultured Thermoplasmatales archaeon
ACAAATGGTTATATGAGCAAAGAGGCTTTAGAAATGATTTCTACATATCTTGATGCAGCAAATATTGATTTGAAAGCGTTTTCTGAAAACTTTTACAAAAAATATTGTAACTCCACTTTAGAACCAGTTCTTAACACAATAAAAAGAATGAAAGACAATGGAATATGGGTTGAATTAACAACACTTGTTATAGAAGGTTTAAATACAGATGAAGAAGAAATGAAAAAAATAATCTCTTTTATTCTAAATCTGGATAAAAATATCCCATGGCATGTATCAAGATTCTTTCCTGTATATAAACTTAATAATTTCCCGATAACAGATACAAAAACAATTTTCAAATTCCTTGAAACAGGTAAACATATGGGGCTAAATTATCTGTATGGAGGTAATGTAAACACAGATGATTGGAACAATACCTATTGCCCCATTTGTAAATCAATTCTAATTAAGAGAAATGGATATCACACTAAAATAATGAACCTTTCAGAGGGGAAATGTGCCAATTGTGGGGAATTAATCCCAGGAGTTTGGAAATAAAAACATATTTAATAAATTCAATATGTTTTTCATTTGTTTCTAAAATATTTTTTAATCAAAGGAGTTTGTGATGAAGAGAAATTTTTTATACATTGTAACAATAATTGTACTACTAATGACGTGTTGTAAAACAAAAAACTCTATGGCTACTTCCAATTATCCAGTAAACAGACCTCCGCTTAAGCAAACAGCTTATGTAAAGCTTACATTGGGCTCAATTAAACCATACGGCTGGCTTCGGGATCAACTGATTGCCCAAAGTCATGGACTCACCGGTCATTTGGATGAATTCTGGCCTGATTTAATCCATTCAGCATGGAAGGGTGGCAATGGCGAAGCATGGGAACGCGGTCCTTATTATTTGGATGGTTTAATACCTTTAGCTTTTTTGCTTGATGATGAACGTCTTATTTTAAAAGCAAAAAAATGGGTGCATTGGATTATCAAAAGTAGTAAAGAAAATGGTTGGTTTGGACCTGAAAAGAATTCTGACCGCTGGCCATTAGCCGTAGGATTAAAAGTTTTAATGCAATACTATGAAGCAACCAATGATGAACAAGCTTTAAATGTTATAAAAAAATATTTTAAATATTTAGCCAGGAACAAACCAGATTGGCCAGATAAAGCATGGCGTGGGGTGCGTGCCATGGAAAATGCAGTAACAGGTTACTGGTTGTACAGAATAACTGGTGATAAGGATATTCTCAAAGCCATTCAGAGTATCCAGCAGAATAGTTTCAATTGGGCAAAATATTATTATGACTTTCCATGGGATTCTCAGGCTATTGCGGATAATAAAATTCCCCATAACTGGAAAGCAGAAGGTTTAACAGCTCATGTAGTCAATAATGCAATGGCTGTAAAATATCCAGGGTTATGGTATCAACAATCTAAAGATGAATATTTCAAAAAATCTGTGTATGAGGCCCTGCAAAAATATGACCTACACCATGGTCAGGTGGGAGGCCGATTCTCTGGTGATGAACATCTTTCCGGCAAGAATCCTGTTCAAGGTACGGAATTATGTTCTGTTGTAGAATATATGTTCTCTATTGAGCAGCTTTTGGAAATTTTAGGAGATACCAATTTTGCCGATCGTCTCGAAATTTTAGCTTATAATTCACTCTCCGGTACAATAACACCTGATTATTGGGCACACCAATACGACCAACAGGCCAACCAGGTGTTGGTTACAAAAGCAAAGCGGCAATGGAGTACAAATGGTCCTGATTCCAACATATATGGTTTAATGCCCAACTATCCATGTTGCCTGGCTAATATGCATCAGGGCTGGCCAAAGTTTGTCCAAACAATGTGGATGGCAACACATGATAAAGGGGTTGTTGCTTTAGCTTATGGTCCATGTACAGTTAAAGTTAAAGTTGGTACACACAAAGAAGTAACTATCATTGAAGATACTAAATACCCTTTTGACGGAAGAATACACTTTACAATCAAAACAAGAGAAGCAACTTTTTTCCCGATTTATCTCAGAATTCCGGGTTGGGCTAAAAATGTACAGATAATCGTATCAGGTAAAACCGAATCGTGTACACCCGGTAAAATGCACAAAGTTCAAAAGCTATGGAATGACGGAGATATTATTGAATTAAACATCCCTTTTTATTTGAGATTAGAGCAACGGTTTAATCATGCTGTATCGATTCTGCGCGGGCCATTATATTATGCATTGAGAATTGGCAAAGATTATAAAAAAGTCAAAATTGACACTAAATACAGTAAAAGTATTGATTATATGGGATCTGTAGATTGGGAAATCAGGCCAACAACATCCTGGAACTATGGCTTAATATTGAATCCGGATAAACTTGATCAATCGATTAAAGTACACATACATAAAATAACACAATATCCGTTTGCAGATATTGGCGAACTGATTTACGATAGGAAGAAACAGAAATATCAAAAATGGCTTTACGAAGCACCGATTGTTCTTGATGTTAAGGGAAGAAAGATAGAAAAATGGACATTAAAAAACGATTCAGCAGATGTACCACCTATAAGTCCGGTTAAATCCAAATCTGCTGTGGAAACTATACAATTGGTACCCTATGGCTGCACACGGTTAAGAATTAGCGAATTTCCTTTCATTCAATAATGGAGCAGATTTAGCTTGAAAAAATTACATAGATCAGTATAATTTAGAAATCTAAATTTTAAGAGGGGGCTAACTAATGGATTTTTCAGGGAAACATGTATTAATTACAGGAGGTTCCAGAGGTATAGGTAAAGCTATTGCAAAAGCTTTTGCGAAACATGGAGCTTGCGTTGCTATTAGTTATAATACAAATCTCCAGGCTGCGCATGAAACAATTGATTCTTTGTTAGGAGGTCCTCATCTTATTATTCAAGCAGATGTTTCGCAACCAGATTCTGTTAAACAGCTCATTGATACTGTAATATCAAAATTCGGAAAACTGG
>CAYLKT010000140.1:0-2942 GCA_964384305.1 uncultured Thermoplasmatales archaeon
TGTACATGCTAAAACCATCGAAATTTTTACAATAGATTAACATCTATTTTTTCTTTTCTTCTTTATTTTTATTAATTTCTTCTTTTATGCATGGAAACGAGAAGCAAAAAGCAACAAATATGGGAAATGGTTCACGTCACAGATTTGGGAAATGTTTAGGTCATGGACATGGGAAGAGATTTTCTCAAGTGAATATGTGCAAGTTATGGTTCTTGGACTTCTCTCACAAAACGGGTTTGTTTTATAGAAAATGCAGTTCCCGGATTAATAGGTGGTAAAACTCTTGCAGAGTCAATGATTGGACATACTTATGTTGGAGATAACGTGCTAGTGTGTGGGAATCCAACGTTTCATTATACTCTTTAAACGCTTTTTTGCTGTTTTGGAAAAATAGAATTTATGCCACTAGTAGCCATAGAAGTTTGTTGAATTGTTGTAGTTCTTTTCGATATCCTTTATCTTTAAAAATTGTTGTGAGTAATGGTTCATCTGTCATATTTTATTCCAATAGCCATTTCCACACAGGTTTAACTATTATTTTTTTGTTGTCAATGTTGATTTCTTCATCTTGGTTATAGGTTAAAATCAATCCTTTTTTTAATTTATATTTTTTTAAAGCTTCTAGCGTTCCTTCGATTTCTCTGTTTTTATTGCTTTCATCTAGGTTTTGTGTTACTTGTATTACTTGAATTATTTTTAATTTATCTTTTATTACAAAGTCACATTCTGATTTTTCTTTATGATAAAATATCTCTTTGTTTCTTCCTTTTAGCTCTAAAAAAACAATATTTTCTAAGATTCTGCCACTGTTCTTTGAGAATTTAAATGAAATTAAATTGATAAGGCCCGTATCAATTACATATACTTTCCTCTTTGCATAAATCTGTTTTTTTAATGATTCGTTATATTTCGGTATTGTAAATATTAGAAAAGAGTTCTCTAAGTGGTCAATGTAGTTTTTTACAGTATTTACCGATCCTAAATTTAGCATTGATTTTAGGTTGTTGTAGCTGATTTCTTTTCCATAGTTTGAAAAAATAAAATGGGTCAGTTCTTTGAGTGATTTTTCATCTGTGAGGTTGTATCTGACAATTACGTCTTTATAGAGTATGTTTTCGTAGAGACCTATTAATGTTTTGTCGTTATTGTATATCCTGTATTCTGGAAGCCCCCCCTTCTCTAAATATTTATTGAATTCTTTTTTTATGATTGCACGATCTTCTGTTAAAAACAGATCCTTGTTTGTGTTTATGTTTTTATATAAAAGACATTCTTTAAATGAGAAGGGATAAAGTTCAATTGAAATGGATCTTCCTGTAAGTTTTGTCCCCATTTCTCTACTAAGCATTGAGGAATTTGATCCGGTTATGAAGAATTTGAAGCCTTTTTCATACATTCTTCTAACAAATGCTTCCCAGCCATCAACGACTTGTATTTCGTCTAAAAAGAATATGTTACTTTTTCCAATTACTTCCATGAATATTTCATAGAGTAGGTTAAAATCGTTTAAGGTGAAATTTATAAGTCTTTCATCTTCAAAATTAAAATAGTAAATATCTTCATTTTTGTAATATGTATGTTTTATCTCTTTGAGTAAGGTACTTTTGCCAGATCTTCTTAGCCCGGAGATGATAATGGCATGTGGTAATTTGATGTATTGTTTAATTTCCTTTAGTATAGTCCTTTCTACGAATTTTTCTTTTTTTTCAAAATCTTTTTTTTGCTCTGTTATCAGTTCTTTTAAAATTCTTGAGTCCATATACATGTGAAACGGCAGTTTGTTTATAAATATTTTCATTGGTAATGATGATTTTTACCTATAAATTGTCATTGTAAATGAAATGTTTAGTTGCCTATTTTGTTATACAGAAAATCTAGCCTTTACAGTAAAGGCTTCTCTCACAAAACGGGTTTTCCTATTCTGTTAGTTTTATAGAAAATGCAGTTCCCGGATTAATAGATGGTAAAACACTTGCAGAATCAATGATTGGAAACACTTATGTTGGAGACAACGTACTAGTGTATGGGGATCCAACGTTTCATTATACTCAATAAACATTAATTTTTGTCACTTATGACAAAGTCATACGGTTTCGTCCGTTAACTATATAACGGATTATTTTACGTATTGTTTACCAACAGGAGAGCAACCGGTTTTAAAATTCTCTTGATTTTGTTACATTAATTGGTTTTGTTGGTAAAAGTTACCATGGGAATCATATTTTTCTAAAGTTTTCTGAATAGTTTTCATAATTTCTCAAGCCACTTCTTCAACTCTTCGGGTTTCATTGGCTTGGAATGTGAGCCTTTCTCTACTTTTTTGAGTTTCTTAATGAATTCTTCTTTTAATGGGGAATCATCTACAGGGTGCCAATCAATTTTTTCACAGAATTCCTCTTCCTCTTTCGTTATTCTTCCTGTCTTCATATATTTATCAAATATACATCTTTTCAACAATTCTTCTCTACCTATTTCTGACCAGTTCACCCAAGGAAATCTTCTCAGTCTTTCCTTAAATGGCTTCTCTACCGAAACAGTGATGCATGCCATTATAGTACACCTCTTACACGTAATTTTTCTAACACTTCTAGTTTCTTCCCCAGGCCTTCCTTAAATACTTCAGGCCAGTTTACATCAGGTCTAGAATCAAGTTTCCTCTTTAAATCATCTGATATTGAAAAAGTCATTCTTACCATTTATATCACCTTATGCAATTGCATAGATATATGTATATGCATGATTATATTTAAAAATTTCGGTTATGAGTGAAGTTACAATACAGATGAAATCGCTCCAGATGATGAATAGAACCCTAATTTTGAACGTTAAAGTCACAGATTCGGGAAATTACTCAGGCGACGAATCTGGGAAATGTTTTACGTCACGAATATGGGAAATAGTATAAGCAACAAATCTGGGAAATGGTTTAGGTTACAGATGTG
>CAYLKT010000141.1:0-2938 GCA_964384305.1 uncultured Thermoplasmatales archaeon
TTCTCTTTTTTAACATTGAGTTTCTCGGCAAGCTCAGTTCTAATAATCTCACGATTGGGTGTTCCTTGCCCTTCATGTTTTATTGTAAATTGGACTTCAGTCCTGCTCAATAAAGGGTTATTTCTTTTAGATTCAATTTCTATTTCCATGACAATCACATCTTGTCTATTATTTCTTTAACCTTCTTTTTATGTTCTTCAGTGGATTTTACTATTACGACCCCCCTATTTGGCAATCCATATATTATAGTTACGTCTGGTGGGGCCAAGAAAATAGCTGCAAGAGCTGCTAGATCCTCTTCTCCTATGACTTCTATTTTGACTGAACCTTTTTCTAGGTTTTCATAAGAAATTTTTATTACGGTCCATAAATCATCGGAAATTGCTGTTGCAGGGTTTTCTACAACAATTGTTTTTTTTGCAAATGATTTGATTAGTTCTTTGTGTTCTTTTGGAATATCTCCTCTTCCCGTTTTATAGTCAACAATACAAAAAACAGGCTCTATATCATGTTTTATGAGGGTGTATGTAACTTGGTCTCCAACCGACACTATATATTTTTCTTTCTCAATTGCTTTCAAAAGTTCCTTATCATTCTTTACAAAAATGCCAATGGGTTCTTTCAATGCATCCCTGCAGTTATCTGGTAATGTTAGCATATTTCCAAGTTTACCTGACCTTTAGAGCGTATTTGCCAGGTTTTGTAACATTCATTTTTTCTGCTATTTGAGAATCTTCTGGGTTTCTTATAATTACATACCCTCGCCATCTCTTGGACGTTGGAATCGAACAGTTTGGACAAACATCCTTATCTGTTAACATGTGGCAGGTTTTGCAGGCTCGTAGGTTTTTCACTTTTTATCCTTTCCCTTTCCTTTTTTTCCTTCTTTTTTCTTTTCTTCCTCATCTGGTTCTTTGAGCCATTCATGTGCACCAAGTGTTGGCTGCCTCATCGTAAGACCAATTTTACTTTCTCTTGCAGACAATTCGTTAAGACTTACTGAAACAACTCGTGCTCGAACTGTGTCGCCAGTTTTAAGTTGTTGCTTTTTTTCTTTGCCGGTAATTACTTCATTTTCAGAATCAACTTCAACATAGTCGTTCATGATTTGGCTCATATGAACTAATGCATCTAAAGGCCCTATATGACAAAATGCTCCAAACTCCACTATTTCGCAAACAACTGCATCTATTACTTCCTGAAGTTCTGGTTTGAACATAAGCGCGTCAAATTCTACCTTTTGGTACATGGCTCCATCGCCATGAATAATCTGTCCATCACCTACCGGTCTAATGTTATCAGCAACGACAATTAGGCCGTGATCTTTTCTCATCGACCCTTCAAAGGCATCCTGAACGATTTCCTCTATTACTTTATCTAGGTCTTCTCCAAAGTCCTCTGGAAGTATTCGAACCGTGTCTTCAACTTTTACCATAGCATACATATTAACTCACTACTTTAAATTACAAATAATAATCGTTTTGGAATATATTTATTCCTTATATGCTTTTTGAATGTTGCGTTCCAACCTATTTTCACATCTAGCTAAATGCAATAATCAATGGCAAAAACACCAACGAGACAATTGACATCAGCTTTATTAGGATATTCAAAGATGGTCCAGACGTATCTTTGCAAGGGTCGCCAACTGTATCACCTATAATTGTTGCTTTATGGGCTTCAGAACCTTTTCCTCCAAGGTTGCCCGACTCGACGTATTTTTTAGCATTGTCCCATGCACCACCAGCATTAGCAAGATACACGGCTAGTAAAAAACCGGAAGCAATAGACCCAATTAGTAGGCCACCAAGCCCTTCTGGTCCAAGGAGTATGCCTATTATAACTGGGGAAACAACTGCTAGTAAACTAGGAAGCATCATTTCTTTTAGTGCCCGGTTCGTGCTAATCTTTACACAACGAGCATAATCTGGCTTATTTTTATCACTCTTCAAAAGATCAAACTTTTTGAATTGATATCTAACCTCTTCAACCATTGCATATGCTGCACGACCAACAGCACCCATTGTAAGAGCTGTAAAAACAAATGGGAGCATCGCACCAATGAATACGCCAGAAACCACATAAGGATTACCTAAAGACAGCTCAAGTGTTTTACCCGCTGGAAGAAGAAGTGTATTAGCTGCTATCATATATGTAAATATAAGTGCAAGAGAAGTAATTGCCGCAGATCCTATAGCAAATCCTTTTCCCATTGCTGCAGTGGTATTTCCTACAGCATCAAGTTGTTCAGTTCTCTCACGCACTTCTGTTCCTAGCCCTGCCATTTCAGCTATACCCTGTGCATTATCAGCAACAGGACCATAACAATCAGTTGCAAGTGAAACACCAAGGATACTAAGCATACCAACCGCTGAAATGGCCACACCATAAAAGTTTGCAAATTCATAGGCAACAAGCATTGCAATAACTACTGCTATAATGGGTATAATTGTACTTAGCATACCAGTTGTCATACCCTGTATGATTACGGTAGCAGGGCCAGTCCTTGAAGCTTTTGCTATGCTCTGAGCTGGTTTTCTTTTCTCGGAAGTAAAATACTCTGTGCTAAGTCCGATTACTATGCCTGCAATAAGTCCTGCAACCATGGCATAAAACGGACCCATTTCTCCACCTAAAATGTACCATGTTGCAATACCTGCAAATACTGCGGTTAATGCTGTGCTTATAAAAAGAGAATTTCGCAAGGCACCATATACGTTTTTTCCTCCACCTGCAATCACTACTAGGGTACCAATGATTGAAGCAAATATTCCCATTCCTGCAATAATTAATGGAAGGATGATGGCTTTATCTCCATAGGTGGTTGCTGCAAAACCACCCGCAACTGCTGCAAGTGCCATAGTTGCTATTATTGAGTCAACATATGACTCAAACAAATCTGCACCCATTCCGGCGACATCTCCAACGTTGTCTCCTA
>CAYLKT010000142.1:0-2938 GCA_964384305.1 uncultured Thermoplasmatales archaeon
GGCCACTTAAACTCTATAGCCGCTGATACAAGTTCTTTAGAAGTCATAGTTGAATTCCTCGGCTTTAATTTCAGGAGTAATTGGAGATCAAAAAACATTATATCTAGAAATGTTTTTTTAGTTGCTGTTTTTCAGGAATAAGATCAGTGAATGACCCCACATCAACCTGAGGGATATTCTGGCATTTTTTCATAAATATTCATATAATTAATTAATACAAACATTCCTTTGCGGCATCAGCAAATGACTGGATATTCCTCGGATCACCGAAGAAAAAGTGGTCGGAAGGACAACAAATATATCCTCCATCAGGACAGGCATTATGGCAACTATAGACCAGCTTCTTTGCTATTTCTGGTGTACCATGCTCAAAGCCAGCATTTTGGTCAAAACCACCAATGAAAAACAGCTTATCACCCACTTTCTTATTGGCCCTAGCAAGATCGCAATCACCGCCCATAGCAGATGGCGTCATGGTCTCTAAACCATCCGTCCCGTTCTCTACGACAAGTTCCAGTAATGGCATCAGGCCACCACAAAGGTGGTAAACAACCCTAGCCCCGACATCATGGAGAGCCTTATGCTGTCTTTTATCATAGGGAAGGCAGAATTCACGATGTAGATTATAGCTAATCACAGTGCTGCTTCCGGCTCCTCCGCCAGTTTCAACAAGATCAAATTCACATTTACCCCCACGTTCAATAACCGTTAACTTCTTATTCAGTATTGATTCAAGTACATAGTAGATCCAATCCGGTTTATCAAATGTCGCCAGGATAGCACTCTCAGTGTCAAAGAGAGTACAAAAGCTCTGCCAGGGGCTGCCCTGTCCAAAGTCGAAAAATGCACCCCGAACGATTCCTTGATCACCGATTTTCCTCTTAGCTTCAAGAACAGGTGTCCAATCCACCTTTTCCGGAAGAGGAATATATTTGTTCCAAATTTCAAAATCACTCTCTGATTTAATCAGAACCTCGGTTGTCCATCTTGTAAACTCATTTACACTGCCCTTTTGCCTTAATATTCCCTTTGGTGTTGTAATAATTTCAATCCACTGACGGTTTCCACCTTGGTCTTGACCAATTTCACGGTGTTCAACTTGCCACTTTGCAAAATCTTTCTTGCTGTATATATAATTAGGTGCTGTATAAATAACTGCATCCATTCCAAAACGTGCATAAGCCTGAAATTGATCAATGCCGTTAAGGTATCTCTTTAAATAATAAGGCATCCACCTATGTACCTGGCAAGGAAGCCTATCCGGCTTATCATTATTTATGGCTGTAAGTAGTCGTTCCCTTGGATTCATAGTTATTATCTCCTTTTTTGATACTTAGATACTTAACATTGACTTTAAGGTTAATTTTTGAAATTATCCTTAAAAACCAAAATCCTCCACACTGTTAGAGACTTCAGGGTCCTGCTCAAGTTTGTTGCAAAATTATGAAATAATATAAGTTTCTTTCACTTTTCGCTTTTTGAAAATAGATGGTAGATTTCCTCTAAAAAGGAGGAAACTACCACATGTCAAAAGATTTAGTTAAACCAAGGATTGAAATTGTTAAGCCTCGAATTCCGAAATTCTGCATTTGCCCATTTTGTAAGACAAAACAGCGCTTTAAGAAAGTAAAAGAACACTGGAAAACTGTTAAAGAAATTAACATAGAGGGAGCAGTTTTACTTAAAGTCCAGAGAGTCTATGCTAAGTGTTTAAATCCGCAGTGTAAAAGAGCTTCTTTCCCTTTACCTATAAAAGGTATCAGTAAATATCAGAAAGCAACTGCTCGGCTTATCAAGGAGGCGATAGCCAGCAATATTTTAGATAATACTCCTCAAGAAAAGATAAAGAAACGTTTCGTTCGTTCTTTCAATGTTACGGGTTCGAGACCTACTCTTGACCGCTGGAAGCATAAAGAGGCTGATAAGCTAAACTTCAAGGATCTTATAGAAAAGCTGAAACCTTCAAAAGTGCTTTCCCTTGACGATCTTGACCCTGAAAGATCTACTCGTAAGCACCTTATAATCTCGGATAGGATAAAGGGGTACATTCTCTATCTTGGCGCTCTTTTAAATCAAAGTCAAGAAGAGGTAGTGAGGTATCTTACTACCCTAAAAGAACTAGGAATAAATGAGGTTACCTGCTTCATTGTGGATATGTGGAAGTCTTTTCCGCCAGCTATACACAAGGGTTTATCCAGAGGCAAAGATTCAGTACGATTACTTTCACATCTGGGAAGCTGTAAACAAACACCTGGACGATGCCATGAAAGAATATTCGCGTTATCTAAGGTATACTGGAAATCCTGAAGCTTGCTAAAAAAGTATGGTGCTATAGAAGGATCTTCTTAAAGCATCCTAAAAGATATACCGAGAAAAACAAGAAGCTAATGGATG
The DNA here is from genome assembly GCA_964384305.1 of uncultured Thermoplasmatales archaeon. GTDB lineage: Archaea > Thermoplasmatota > E2 > DHVEG-1 > DHVEG-1 > JAYEJG01. Next base: position 2,395 of record CAYLKT010000142.1, read on the forward strand.
AGATCATTTTATCCTGCGAACAAGAACTTCCTGCAAACATCCTTGTTTCGAAAGATCGAATAAGAGATATCTTCGAGAACAGTTTATCACAAGACGAAGCTTATGAAAAAAAGAACAAACTATACTTTGAAGGCTGGCACAAGAAAAATCGCCACTTTAAAAAGATCATTGAGTCATTTATAAGTATTCCTACGTGTGAGTATATGTTTACTTATCTTAAAGAGCCTGATGTTCTAAGATCTGGGAATGCAGAGAACTCCATTAAACTGCTCAGATCCTGGGAAAATCCCAGATATGTTTTTAGAACCACCAAAGGTTTTCAGGATCACTTGAAACTATATCAAAAAATGAAGCACTTAGAGCAAATATAATTTAAAACAAAAATTCCTCGCTCAAATTAACATCTGACAAGGAAAAGAACGAAAAGGTTACCACAAACTTGAGCAACTTTCTCCTAATCTATTTCCAATAGCCCTATGGACCAAAGTAGCTGTTACTGATGAATCAACCCCTCCGCTTAAAGCACAGACTACCTTTCCTCCCT
>CAYLKT010000143.1:0-2909 GCA_964384305.1 uncultured Thermoplasmatales archaeon
ATAAAGAAACTGCCAAAAACATCGCCAAAAGATTTGACACAAAGGCATTTTTTGATTACAGAGAGTTACTGCCCAAAATAGATGCTGCAATTGTTTCCACTCCAACGGTTACACACTACGATATAGCAATGGATCTGTTAAATGAAGGAAAACACACCCTGGTAGAAAAACCAATTTGCGATAATGTGAAAAGAGCGGATTCATTAGTGAAAAAAGCAGAACAAGAAGATATTGTATTGTCAGTTGGTCATATCGAGAGACATAATCCTGCTGTGAAATTTGTAAAGGAAGGAATGAACAATAAAAGATTTGGCGAACTGATTACTATTGCTTCAAAACGTGTCAGTAATTTTCCTGGAAGGATAAAAGATGTAGGCGTTATCTTTGATTTTGGGGTACATGATATTGATATAATGAGATATCTAGCAGGTAAGATAAAATCTGTTTACGCAAAAGCTGGAAAATTCAACAAAAACATAGATCGTGAAGATTATGCAAACGTCGTACTGAACTTTGAAAATGGAATATGCGGAATTGTTGAAGTTAACTGGCTTACACCGATGAAAATAAGAAAATTATTTTTAACATGCTCAGAAAATTTTGTTGAGGCCGATTATATGAACCAATCTGTCACTATATCCTCATCATCATTCAAACAGATTAACGAGATGGATTTGTATCATGTTCCTATACAGTGTAATATAAACCAAGTTGCATTGGAGAAAAAAGAGCCATTAAGAAATGAAATAGAGGATTTTGTAAACGCAGTTGAAAATAATAAAAATCCTTTAACAACAGGTAAAGATGGTTTAATGGCGTTAAAGATCGTCGAGGCTGCAACAAAATCATACAAAGAAGGAAAAGAGGTAAAGATCATATGATTCACGAATCCGCTTATGTGGAAGAAGGGGCTAAAATCGGCGATGGAACCAATATCTGGCATTTTGTCCATATACGCAAAAACGCAACAATTGGCAAAAACTGCAATATCGGAAAAGATGTATTCGTCGATATAGGGGTAAAAGTTGGAGATAACTGTAAAATTCAGAACTTTGCAACATTGTATCACGGTTTAACTGTCGAGAATGACGTATTTATCGGACCACATGTTTGTTTTACAAATGACCTTTACCCAAGAGCCAAGATATGGAACGATGAAAAAGTCGCAAAGACTCTCGTAAAAGACGGGGCATCAGTAGGTGCAAATTCAACAATTATTGCTGGAATAACTATTGGAAAAAACGCACTTGTTGGAGCGGGATCTGTAGTCACAAAGGACGTACCAGATAATGCACTTGTATATGGAAACCCTGCAATGATAAAAGGGGTTGCTTGCAAATGCGGAGAGAGGTTAAAAAGTGGCGTGAAAAAAGGAGTGGTTACTATCTTTAAATGTAGTGCATGTGGAACTGAAATAGAAATCGATTCCAAGATTTGCAAGGAGATTAGCTTATGATTTCAATTGCAAAACCATTAATCGGAGATGAAGAGAAAAAAGCAGTATCAGAAGTTTTAGATTCAGGCATGATTGCATCTGGCCCTAAAACTAAAGAATTTGAAGGAGAATTTGCAAAATATGTTGGAACAAAATACGCACTTGCAACAACATCTGGAACTACGGCACTTCATTTAGGTCTTCTTTCACTTGGAATTAAAGAGAATGACGAGGTAATAATTCCTTCATTTTCATTTATCGCTTCGGTAAATTCAATTCTATTTTGTAATGCAACACCAAAGTTTTGTGATGTTGATGAAAAAACCTTCAATATAGACGTAGAGAAAATCGGAAGTCTCATTACAGAAAAAACAAAGGCAATAATGCCGGTTCACCTGTACGGGCTGTCTGCAAATATGAAAGAGATACAAAAAATTGCAGATGACAATGACTTACTTGTAATTGGAGATGCTGCTCAAGCACATGGTGCCGCACTTAATGGCAAAATGGTAGGATCATTTGGAAATCTTGAATGTTTTTCATTTTATCCAACAAAAAATATGACTACGGGCGAAGGCGGAATGATAACGACAAACAATAATGAGTTATTTGAAATAGCAAATTCAATCAGAAACCATGGTCGTGAGAAGACAAAATGGGGATATGAACATGGAAGGATCGGATATAACTATAGAATGACAGACATTAGTGCAGCAATTGGTCTTGAGCAACTTAAAAAACTACCAAGCTTTCTGAAGAAGAGGAGAGAAAATGCAAAGTTCTATGACAAAAATCTAGAAAATGTTGAAACACCATATGTCCTCGATGGTGCCAAACATGCATATCACCAATATACAATTAAATACAAAAACCGTGATAAATTACTCGAAGAATTAAAGAAAAACGAAATTGGATTTGGAATATATTATCCAAAACCGCTTCACAAGTATCCACACTTAGAAAAGTTTGGACATAATGATTTAAAGGTTTCAGAGAGACTCGTAAATGAAGTAGTGTCTCTACCAGTTCATCCAGCGCTTACAAAAGAGGAATTAGAAAAGGTTGTTGATGTTATCAATAAGGCTTACCAACACCTCGATAAATAAAACCTAACTTCTCACATTCATTTTTCTGCTATTTTCCAATATCCGCCTTTTGCTGGACCAACCCGTTTTAGTAATCCTTTTTTCTTTAATTTTGCAATATTATACTCGACTGATTTTTTTGATAAATTCCCTCTAATTTCAATTTGTTTCTTTGAAATTTTTGAATTTTTCAAAATCAAAGAAAGAATGATTCTTTGTTTTTCCGAGAGTTTTTCTACCCCCTTTTCTACCCCCTCTTCAATATTTTCACCATGTTCCCAGTACGCATCATGATACATTGAAGCATCAAATGTTACAAACTTATTTTCTGAATGTTTAACAGCGATTTTCACAGTGTTTAAAGTATCATAATTAAGATACAAAAAACT
>CAYLKT010000144.1:0-2905 GCA_964384305.1 uncultured Thermoplasmatales archaeon
TTTTAACCATGCATTCAATGTAGTACAAGATGATTTTTCGATAGGTCAATTCAACAAAGAAAAACCAATAATTGCAGAATACAACACAGAGGTATCTTAGGAGTAAGGTAGAAAATGGATATAATAAACTCTCTATCTATCCTTTCAATAATTGCAATATGCATAATGATTGGGGCATTGATTTTTGCATATGTTAAAAGATTGATGATGATTTATGCATTAATTTCTGCCAGTATCATTATCAGTTTTGCGTGTAAGACTCCGCTTTTCTACAGGCTGTCTCGCAATTAGAAAATGCATAAAGACAAAAAGCAAGGATTTTTTGAACTAGTTAAAGAATTGGGAAAAATCATTCTAAAATATTTTTCATTTTGTTGTTTTTTCCTTTGCAATTCAATCCATATTTTCTTCAGATTACATGCAGTACATACAAGATTAAATTCTGTTCTCACTGTTCTAATTCCTCTTGTAAGGAACCCTCGCATACCTTTATTTTCTTTGATATCTCCAAATTCTGGTTCTACCGTTAAGGCTCGTAATTTGTAAGTTTCTTTTCCTTTCTCTGTATTCATTTTTTCATTCATTGCATTACGTTCTATTCTATATGGAAATGATTTGATGTATCTAATACCATCTTTTCGTTTCGTACACATTTTCTGATACGGGCAAGTTTTGCATTCTTGTCCTTTGTATAACCGTATTGTTTTCTTTTTCGATTTATCATAACGTTCCCCAAGAAATGGTACCGGTTTACCTGCTGGGCAGATATATTCATCGTTTTCCGGATCATATATAAATCGTTGTTTGTCATATGAAGTGATTACTTTCTTTTCGTTATCTGGTATATATCCATCGATCATTTTATCATCTAAAAATTTTATATTGCTGCCTTCATAATAACCATTGTCGAAACTCCAGAGGATATTTTCAGGTAATAATCCAATGTTTTCTTCCGTTTGAAGAACCTGTGGTTGCAGTTGTCCTACATCATTTTCGTCTTTACTGACATCATTTGCAAGGATGAAATTTTTTTTATCTACGGTGATTTGAACATTATATGAAGCCTCAATTCTCCTTCTTTTGTTCTTCATAAATCTACTTTCTGGATCAGTTACATTAACCTTCTTTAGGTCATATTTCTTTAGTTCACCATATGCTTCACTGAGCTTATCACGGGTTTTATCTTTAAAGATGGTGCCTTCTTCTTTCATTTTTTCAACATACCGTTTTACAATATTCTGAATCTTCTTCCTACTTTTATTAGGAAGTTGATCAGTACCTCTAATCTCACCAAATATTTCATCCTCAATATTATCCTGCTTTGCCCATTCTTCAAGTTCCTCATCAATAAATTTCAACAAAAAATCTAATTCATCTTTTGTAAGAACTCGTTTATTCGCAGCATTAGCCTTCAGTTTACTTCCATCAGTTGCAAGATGGGAAAGATCAATCATCCCCTCCTGTTTTGCAAGAGTAACAGTATGTTTAAAAACATCTTTGACAAGATCTGGATTGTTTTTACGGAAATCACTAATAGTCCTAAAATCAGGAGTAGTCTTCTCTGCAAGAAACATGTATACTATATTTTCACGAGTATTTTTATCAAGCTTACGGGAGGAACGAACACGATCTAAAACACCCATTACCAATATCTTAATTAAAATACGAGGATGATAAGCTGGATGACCTGGACCTGAATATTTCATATCAAAAGTTGTAAAATCAAGCAATGAAACTAAACTCTCAACAAGGTAACAAATATGATCCTCCGGGATGATATCTTCCAAACATGGTGGTAGCAACCATGATTGATCTTTAAACGATTTGATATAAGCCAAAAAAAATCATCTCCTCTTTGTTTTATTCTTAGGTTCAACAGGACCAAGATAACACTTTCTATGTTTCACTTTACCGCTTTCATCTCGATAATTTGTAACTTTGTATATATATTCCCTTCCTTTTATTTTGTAAACCTCTATATGTGACATACAAATAGTTAAGGGCTACATGTATATATACATATTGATTCGTAATTTTAAAAAAATTTAGAATTGTCGGACAGCCTGTTCTAAAGCGGAGATGTAAGCGCTTACGCTAGCTGATAACTGACATTCTCAATGCTACATTGTCAGAACTTTCCATTTCCTTAATGTTAACAGAAGAAACCCATACTTTTTTTACCAGTAAAAAGGAGTTCAAGTCTTGTTTGTCCGATGGGGGGGTGAGGATGATAACATCTAGTATTTTACTGTTCGTTATTTCTTTCTCCCATGTGTGCATCCTATTATATTTCCATTCTTGTCAAGTTTATGGTCACCTACAGCAATTGCTTTGAAAGGATAGGTGCAGATACCTGTGTCTTCATCTTGGAACTTGCATTTAATACATTTCATTCAATCACCTCAAATGTCTCCAACCACCAGGGGTCATTTTTTCAACAATTAATCCACCGTTGGAATCCACTGAAAGCCTGTAATCTTTAGAATTCTCATATCCCAGCGGTCCTTCAACTGCTGTTGTAAGTTGTAACAGTTCATTATCTTTTAGTATCAATTCTTTAACAGTTTTCTCTCCCCAACTTTCCCTTTTCATCTTATCCATAAATGATCACGTTATCTATTTATCTTTTTCAGAACACTAGCAAAGTGCTCTGGCTTCAATTAGCAGGTAGCTGTAGTGAAACCGCCATGTCCAGTTCCCATGATTGTAATGTTCATTTCTTTTTTTCCTTAGTTTTCTCTTCAAGATGTCTTTTTGCCTTAGCAATTTCGCCATGTAAACTTCCCATTTCAGATTTCATAGCATGAATTTTCTCCTCAATGTGTTTCTCTTTAATGTTAAACTCTGCTTTTGTAATCTTCTTCCTTTCACATTTCTCATGTAGATTTTCAATTTTCATCTGTTC
>CAYLKT010000145.1:0-2891 GCA_964384305.1 uncultured Thermoplasmatales archaeon
AGACTAAGCTAAGTATGATATAAATAACGTATTTTTTCTCATTCATTTATCTCACTTTCCTTTCAGGTATTCCTATATATCTTGGCACTCTGTTCATATATTTACGATAAGTATCATCATACTTTTCAAGACAGAACTGTTCCTCCATAAGAATTACTAAATGCTGTGGGATGGCATACATTATTACAAATAATACCATGAGCCATGACATTCCAGCTATTGCAACTCCCAAAAACGCTATGATGTTGAAGAAATATTGAGGATTTCTAGATATCTTGTAAACACCATTCATAGCTGGCTCATTCAAAGGAGCAGTTCTATAAATTACATAGGAATTTATTTGAGCGATAAAACCAAAAATGAAAATTATAAGACCCACAGTGAACCATATCGTTTCAAGCTTTAACGGAACAAAAACAGAATAGATAATAAAAAAATAGTACGGCGTCATGCATAACATGATTATCTTTCCTTCTTTTCTAGTATATCCTGACACGTCACGAGCGCGTTTGGCAGTTGCTTTATTTGTCATCACAATAAGTATCCCTGATAAAAATACAGGGACGGTAAGCAGCCAAGTGTTTAACAATCCAATTTCAAATTCAGGTATTAATGACATTATTTCACCTTCTTAGCATTTAAGCATATAGCCTTTGTTTTTCTACCAACAAGTTTTACGTCTTCGATTACAAAACCTGCTTCTTTGACAGTTTTTGAGAGTTCAGTTGGGTTAAGAGAGTGGTTATATGGAGCGGGCTTTCCCCATGTCCTCACATAACGAATTCCTAACCCCATCTTTGAGAAAAATGGCATTCCATGGCCAGTAAGATCAACTATTACAAGCCTTCCACCAGGTTTCAGAACTCTGTAGCTTTCATTTAACACTGTGTTTGGTTCCTTTACAATATGTAGTAGATTTACTAGTAGAATAGCATCGAACATATTATTTTCAAATGATGTACCATAGCAATCGTCCTTCCGGACTTCGACATTGTTATATTGACCTAGCTTTTCCTTAGCCCGCTCAAGCATCTCTTGAGACATATCTGTTGCTATCAAATGTTTTACTCTATCTGTAATCATCTGTGAGAAGTAACCTGTTCCGCAACCCAACTCTAAAACCATACTCATGTCTTTGAATTGATTTGTAAGCCATTTCTTCACATCTTGATAGATCGCTGGTCCGACAACATAAATGGAGCCATCGTCAAATTTGCTTGCTAATCTATTCCAATATTCATATTCTTCTCTGCTTCCTGGCATCTTAATCACTCATACAAAAATCATCATATTGGGATATGTCCATATCCTAAAATTTTCTCGTTTTTTCAATTCTGATGTTATTTTGCACATCTATTTCCTTCCCGCAATTGTTATACCAAAATTCTAATTTTAGGACTTCCTAAATTATATAGCTTTAGGCAGGTAAATAACTCCCCCTAAAAAAATTAGGCGAGTCTTAATTATCTCCTAAAAGTATGGTAAAATGATGATGCCAACACAGCAAAAACATGGGGCAAGAGGTAAAGCACACAGCATGTTTCCTGGATTAATATAGGTGGTCGAACCTTGCGTTTCATAGATATTTTTGTGAAGAAAGGTTATGGAAAGTCGAGAAATGACACATACAAAACAAGAAGCAACTCGGTGGTCGTGCGTGTTAGCAAATCCTAAGATGAATGAAAGGGTAGAAAATAAATGAAAAAAGCAACATTAACAATAGCAATTATATCGATGTTATTGCTTGCAGGACTATCTACCGTAACAGGTATGAAAACCATATCTACAAAGAATGAGAAAACAACCACTCGAATTACAGAAGAAACTGCAGAAGTGTCAAAACTTGTTGATACGAAGTATCAGAGACACTGGTTTTTCTTTGCCGATGTAAACTCATCAGGATATGCTAAAGGAGCAGTAGTTCGTTGTTATGATGGAATAATATCGGTGACGTATTCTAACGGGGTCACTACTATTAACACCCCACTTGCAGATAAAACCTTTAGAGGACTGCATACAGTAGACATATATGGCTTTGGTGGAACCATTAGCTGGGGCGGGAGTGTAACCAATAAGGACATATCATTTGAGGGTTTTGGAATGATATGTTTCATCCAGCCCCTCCAATAATAATAGATTATTCCCATTTCATAAATAAGCCAGGACAAGACAGAAAAAGATGAAAAATACCACAGAATTAACTCACGCTGTTATAATTGGTGGAAAAGCTAACGTATGTAATTACTCTCACCCCCATAATACATTTTCTCATGTGACCTGATAATTTGACCATTCGATGATGTTTGGGTAATTGTAAAATTGAGTTTCTACCCATTTAACGATATTGGGATGATCCACGAGATGCTGTCCATCGTATTCACATTTTCCCGTTATCAGGTACCATATGAGTTCTTTTCTAATGGGTTTCTCAGAAAATATTGAACTTGAGACAAACCAAGGTACAACCACGGGATGTCCATTCGCCCTATTTACGGTTTCTTTCAACCCTGTTCCAATATGCATGAAACTGTAGTCAACCTCCTTAAAAACCCCTCTGTTTTCAATCTGGTTTTTTATCGATTCAGCTAAAGATATCCAGTTTTCTCCATACTTACCTGGATCGCCATGTCCATAGAAGATCAATGTTGCATCGCTTGGATCGATTTCCTTATCAAATAGATTACGTGGATTATCCTTGCACGACAGTATCCCATGATCTATCAATGCTTCAACAACTAGTAGATGATCATCAAATGAGGTGGTACATAGTGTCTCTACCTCGCTTTCTACATCCTCTAAAGCTTCAAAAAGTTCAGGGGTGTGAGTACTATTCCCGCATATGAAGAGAGGGATTGCTATAACTCGATCGACTCCTTGTTTATCCAATTTTT
>CAYLKT010000146.1:0-2886 GCA_964384305.1 uncultured Thermoplasmatales archaeon
GATTTTACTTTCATCTGGTTTTAGGTAGTTGCAGAGATGAATACTTTCCGGCATGTCTCCTGTTTTTAAGTTTTGATACACCTCTTCAGTAATGAATGGAATCAAAGGTGCCATTATATTTGACAACCCTAGAAATACATCATACATTGTTGAATAACCTGCAAGTTTATCTTCGGTTTTTTCTTCAACCCAAAGTCTTTTTCTTGATCTTCTAAGATACCAGTTGCTGAAATCCTCGAGTATGAAGTTTTCAATGATTCTGGCAGCCTTATGAATCTCAAAAACCTCGGTGTACTTTCTCACATCAGAGATTACCTTATTGAATCTGCTAAGAACCCATTTGTCAAGAAGACTTCTTTTTTGGTAATCTACTGAATCTTTTTTCGGATCGAATTTGTCAAGAGCAGCATATGTTGTAAAGAAATTATATGAATTCCAAAAAGTAAGTATGAACTTTCCAAGAGTGTCCTTCACAGCCTGTTCATAAAATCTTGTAGACATCCATGGTGCTGTAGAAGAAACAAGATACCACCTGATTGCATCGGCGCCTTCATGATCTAAAACAACATCTGGATTTACGTAGTTTCTCTTACTCTTACTCATTTTTTGGTTATTCTCGTCAAGCATTAGACCCAAAGTAAGCACGTTTTTGTAAGGTCTGTTGTCAAACAAAAATGTAGAAATTGCAAGAAGTGAATAAAACCATCCTCTTGTTTGATCGAGTGCTTCACAAATAAAATCAACTGGATAGTTTTCCTTAAACCTTTGCTGATTTTCAAATGGGTAATGCCATTGTGCAAAAAATGCTGAACCTGAATCATACCAGCAGTCAATTACTTCTTCTTCGCGCTTCATTTGTGAATTACACTTTGGACATTTTATTACAAGTTCGTCAACAAATGGTTTGTGAAGGTCATATTCTTCAGGAAAATCCTCACTTAGATCTTTTAGTTCCTGTACACTTCCAATGCAAATTTGATGTTTGCATTTTTTGTTTGAACAAGTCCAGATTGGAAGTGGAGTTCCCCAGTATCTCTTTCTTGATAAGGCCCAGTCTTTCACATCTCTAATAAAATCTCCAAATCTGCCTTGTTGTAAGTAAGGCGGGTACCAATTAATGTTATTGTTGTTTTTGACTAAGGATTCTTGAACTTTTGACATTGCAATAAACCAACTTTCCATCGCATAGTACAAAAGTGGAGAATCACATCTCCAGCAGAATGGATAATCGTGAGTGTATTTTTTAATTCCTGCAATGAGTCCTTTCTCTTCAAGATACTCAATAATACTTGGATCTGCATCTTTTACAAATTGACCTGCCCATCGTTTGACTTCTGGTGGAAACGTTCCATCAAGTTTTACTAGTTGAATTACGGGCAAATCATATTTTTTACCAATATCATAATCATCTTCACCAAAAGCTGGTGCGATGTGAACAATTCCGGTACCATCATCCATTGTTACAAAATCGGCAAGAGTAACATACCATGCCTTTTTATTTGGCTTTGCGTAATTAAATAATGGTTCGTACTCTTTTCCTTCGAGTTCTTTTCCAGAAAAGCCGTCTAACAGTTCATATTCTTTACTCTTAAAAAGAACTGCTGCTCTTTCTTCTGCAAGAATAAGGATTTCACCATCTGAACGGACCTTAATGTATGTTTTATTTGGGTGAACTGCAAGAGCAGCATTAGAAATAAGAGTCCAGGGTGTTGTTGTCCATGCCAGGAAGTATCCGTCTTCATCTTTTATCTTGAATTTTACAAAAATTGACGGATCTTCAACCTCTTTGTATCCCTGTGCAATTTCGTGAGCGGAAAGCGCAGTTCCACAACGAGGGCAGTATGGAACAACCTTGTATCCCTTGTATAGCAATTTCTTTTCCCAAGCTTGTTTTAGTGACCACCAAACACTTTCAATGTATTCGTTTTTAAGTGTTATGTATGGATTATCCATGTCAACCCAAAATGCTATTCTTTTTGTGAGTTCAACCCATGCATTTTCATATTTGAAAACGCTTTTTTTGCACTCATCATTAAATTGTTTAATTCCATATTTTTCGATTGCCTGTTTGTCTTCAAGGCCAAGTTTTTTTTCTACTTCGATTTCAACCGGAAGGCCATGTGTGTCCCAACCTGCCTTTCTTTCGACATAGTAACCATCCATTGCCTTGTATTTTGTAAAAAGATCTTTCATCACTCTTGTTAGGATGTGACCCGGGTGTGGCATACCATTTGCAGTCGGCGGTCCTTCCAAGAATATGTAAGGTTTACATCCCTCGCGCTGCTTGATTTGCTTTTTGGGAATATCGTTTTCTTCCCAGAATTTGAGAATTTTTTGTTCCACGTCTTTTGGATTATATTTTTGAGGAGGCGAAGTTATCATTTGTTTTCACCAGTTAACCAATGAGGCACCTAATAAAGAAAGGTGGTTAAAATCGTTTCCATTCAAATATAAAATTCTTACAAAAATTACCAAGATTTGTCAAGAAAAGAAGGTAAACTAATAGTTCCTGATATCATCTGTTTTCATAAACTCTCTTAGAAGAGAAGTTGCATAACATCCCTTTCTCAATTCAAAATTTAATTTTAATGCAGGATTTTCCTCATCTGTCTCATCAGAAATTAGTTCAAAATCAAGATTTCTCACCGGTGCAATTATTGCTCTTCTTGAACCCATGGATGAAATAAAAGGGATTTCAGGAATTATAAAGTCTCTCGGATCAATATTTTCTTTCTCAATCATGCTCTGTTCAATTTCTCCCATTTCACCAGATGAAAAATTTGAATCGCTACCGAAAAGTACTGCACTTACCACGGCTTTTCCTTTGGAAATTTGTTTGTTAATCTTTTCGATATTGCTTTCTTTTGCAGATATTTCTTCATTACA
>CAYLKT010000147.1:0-2879 GCA_964384305.1 uncultured Thermoplasmatales archaeon
ACTGTTTCGATAGGCTGAATAGATATTACTGGTGGGATACACAACCAGACGAGCTCTGCTGGGCAACAACAGAACCCGGGTGGGCTAAATGGTACTGGGCACCCTTTGGAGCTATTTTAAATGCCGGCGCTACAAACTTCCATTACAGAGGCAGATTTGAACCTGAAAAATGGTTTGAGCTGCTTGATAGGTGGAGGATAAACAGAGCCTGTATGACTCCAACGGAACTCAGGGCTATGGCAACCATTGATGATGCAAACAGGAGATACGATTTGAATGACTTGAAGGTCATTTTAACTGCTGGAGAGCCCTGCACACCATGCATTATTAGATTCTTCGATGAGAAGTTTGGAGTACCTGTAAGAGAAGGTTATGGGCAGACAGAAACTTGTGTTGTTGCCTGCAATTTACCAGGAATGGAAATAAAGCCGGGGTCGATGGGCAGATTTACACCGGGGGTTGAGGGAGCAATTGTGAATCCTGAGACAGGAGAACGAGTGCCCGTGGGCGAGACGGGAATAATTGCTGTTGTCAAGGATCATCCGATGCTGCTCAAAGGATATCATAATAAACCAGAAAAAACTGCTGAATGCTTCGTTGGCAATTGGTATTTAACGGGAGACCTCGCAGTGATGGATGAGGCTGGATACCTATGGTTTGACTCAAGGGCTGATGACGTCTGTATAAGTTCAGGATACAGAATTGGTCCATTTGAGGTTGAAAGTGCAGTTGATTCGCATGATGCAGTGCTTGAATGTGCGATGATTCCAAGCCCTGACCCCGTAAGAGGAGAGATTGTTAAGGTTTTTATTGTCTTAAATGAGGGATACGAACCATCAGAAAAACTTGTCAAGGATATTCAGCAGCATGTCAAACGGATAACTGCCCCATATAAGTATCCGCGAGAGATTGAATTTGTTACAGAGCTCCCAAAAACTATTAGTGGTAAAATTAAGCGTAAAGAGCTCAGAACCATGGAGTTTGAGCGAAAGAGAGATGTGATTGAAAAGCTTAAAGAGAAAGGGTTATGGCTGAGGTCGGACTAGAGTCACGGCCACGTCAAATCCGAATAAATTCGGGGGCATCCGTGGGCTGGAGGTCGGGCGAATGGGATGAGTTGCGGGAAGAAGAGGGGAGGGCATAGATAGATTTTTTTGGTAGGACGGGGGTGGGTTGCCGGAAGACGATGCGAAATGGCGGGATTTGATGAAGTTTCGCACTGCTACGAGCGTTTGAGATGTCTGGACTGGGAATACAACATGTATACGATGGTCAGTACACACACAAGGGAAGAATGTGAGCGTATCGCCCATGAGATATCACGTGCCACTGACATTTCTGATTATAAGATTTTATTCAGCGAAAAAGAGTTTAAGAAGGCTGATGTGCGGATATAAACATATACTTCCCGATACGCCGTTGTTTTTTGTGTATCGTGGCTAAGTCTGTTTATTTTCAATATAGGAAAAATATTTTAACAATGCCCCTAAAGTTATCAGACATTCTATTTTTCCTTCATTTATCATTTTTTTGATTACTTCAGGTTTGTAAAATGCAACATCGATAATGTCTTCAGATTGCTGATCTTTGCTGATTTCTATCTTTTTATTTACGTCGATTCTAACTACCTTAACACCGATAGGCTTTAAGAAGAAAGTTGTATTTTGATAAAGATTGCCCAAATCAACCGTCTCAACAATTCCAAAATCACCAATTTCTTCTCTAACTTCTCGCAAAGCACAGTCTAATCTTTTCTCATCTTGAGAATCAGAAAAACCCCTCGGACAACTCAAAAAATATTTATCGGGCATGAAACGATACTCTTTTAACAAACATATTTCGTTTTCCTGATTCAGAACGACAGACACACAATTGCCTTCTCTTTCTTCTATACCGATGGTATCATACTTGAAATCGTTATTTGTATCAAAAACGGCATACTGGTAAATATTAACTCCCATTTGTGTATTTTTAATGAGGACCCCTTTATCAACATCGCTTTCCCATCCAAATTCGATTGATTCATCCAATGATTGCAATCTTTGTTTGGTTACCGAATTTAGAATCGCTTTTTTTTTCATTCTACATTCTCTTTTTGATTAGGTAGGAGGGGAGTACCCTGCAGATAACTCAAAATTTCTTTTTTTGCCTCTTTTGGTAGTCTTCTCACAACAATAGCAATACTGGCATATTGAACAAAAGAGATTGTTTCATCAGAATCTTCAAATTTACCTAATATATCTGCTAAGCTCCAAGCTTCTGAATAATCTGCAATACCACTTTCATCAACAGCCCTAATAAAATTATTATGGATTATATTATTAATCTTCCACAACGAGGCAATTACAGAAACGGATTTCTTAGCCAAGAATGCTGTAACAAGTCCGATAGCTTCGTTCTCATCGGTATACTTACTTGAGCCTATCTCGCAACATCCTAAAAATATGGTCTGAACCCCTCTAAAATCCAATTGAAAAAGAATATCATAAGGGGTCAAGAAAGAATTATTAAACATAATTTGAGATATGTATGCATCTTTTGAATGATCATGGAAAAACCCGTGAGTGGAAAAACCAATGTGCGTGTATCTATTTGGTTCGTAAATTTCGTAAAATGATTCAAGAGTGGCTTTTCCACATTTAAGAGTTTTAATATCGTTGCATGTGGGATGGGTTAATATTGGTTCACCATTTTCACATAAGTTCCCAGTAGCAGGACATTGCACCCATAAATAGTTTGCTTCCTTGTTATCGTTGATGGTGTCACTATCAGGCAGCATTAAAAGATGGGTTAAAGTTGGAGAATAATATACATTTAAGCCTTGAATCCCACATTCCGCACTTTAATATTTCAAAAACCATTATTCTCTGATTTCCGGA
>CAYLKT010000148.1:0-2874 GCA_964384305.1 uncultured Thermoplasmatales archaeon
TGAAACCAAAAAGTAGGCCAACGATGGCGATTGCAATATCTTGCCATTGATACCCCTCTCCAAATATAGAAATTAAAATATCTTGCCACATTTGGTCAACTGGAGACATATTTAGTTGATAAATCTTTTGAGGATGCGTCTTTAAATAGATTTTTAAACCTTTACAAAATATTGAACGTAAGATGCACAAGAAAATTACATTAAAAATTAAACTTACATTTTTAGCATTGATGTTTTTAATAACATTTGCGACTCCCATTGTTTTTGGTGACGGGTGTTCATATGTTTATTTACCGAGTGTTGGGAATTGGATGGCACTCAATCAGCAAAAACAACGGTGATATCTTTCTAATACTGTGCCAAAAATATCAATATTTTTTGTAAATATCATCATCCCATCCTCAAAGAGATGGAATGACCTTATGCTCTATTTACATATCCATCATTCAAAAAGTGCAAAAGTTTTGTTATAATATTTTGCCAACCTAAAATACACATAATTTATTGTTTTGAATAGATAATGAAATTACCTTTTTTGTCATAAATTATAACATCATTATATTCTCCTTGGTTATCGCAATAACAATACAGATTATATTGAATATTGTGATATAGTGTTAAGAAACTTTGTCAAATTGTAACGTAAACTGTTTAAACAATATATGAAATTACAGTAAGATAATTGAGGAGACGTCTATAATGAGAAAAAATCTTCCGGAATCTTTTAAAGAATCCTTGTGGGTCTATTACATAAACACGGGGATAAGTAAAAATTGTAATGCTGAAATAATGCAGGCTTTTTTTTCAAAATACAATACAAATAAAATGGGTATTAAACTGGTTAGTTCTCCGAGACATGCAGATATTTTACTTGTATCAAATGTTGTCACAAAACAAATGCAAGATAAAATTAAGCAACTTTATAATCAAATGCCAGAGCCAAAATTGGTTGTTTCTATTGGTGATTTTGATAAAGGATCCTTCGATAAAAATGATATGATGATGCCATTAGACAAAATAATTTCAGTAGATGCAAATATTTCTGGAAGTCCCCCAAATCCGGGCAAAATAATAGATGTATTGACAAACTGTGTAAAAACAGATGAACGAACGGAGGGCAAGAAATGACCGAGTCAAAACTAGATGCAGAAGATTTTGTCAAAAGTCTTAAAGATAAATTTAAAGCAAAAATAAAATCATCAGATATTGAGAAAAAGACTTTGGGGCTGGCTAAGGTAGAAACAAATGACATCTGGATAAATGTAGACAAAAATTCCTTCAGGGATATAATCAAATATGTTTGCGACATACATTTCCCACACTTGTCAGGAATTTCTGGTTATAAGCTAGATAAAAACTATGAATTGATTTATCATTTTACACTAAATTTTGGTGAAAAGCTTTCCGAAATTCCGCTAAACGTTTCATTTGACATTCCAAAATCAAAACCAGAAATGGAG
Organism: uncultured Thermoplasmatales archaeon; assembly: GCA_964384305.1. Taxonomy (GTDB): domain Archaea; phylum Thermoplasmatota; class E2; order DHVEG-1; family DHVEG-1; genus JAYEJG01. Next base: position 1,461 of record CAYLKT010000148.1, read on the forward strand.
ACAATTTGCGATCTCATTCCTGGAGCGTTAACGGCAGAATGTGAAAAACAAGAAATTTTCGGCATCACCGTGAAAGGCATTCCCGAAGAAAGCCATCTATTTCTTTCAAAGACAAATTCAAAACAAAACGTTGCGGCTAAAAAAAATAAAGAGTCGACCGATGGTCACACTGAGGTGAAAAAATGAATAATGCTGATGGTGGAGAATTGAAACATCGAAGAGCCAAAACAGCATCTACGATGAACAAATCCTTGCCTTTTTATTTTGAGACGTCAGGTGAAAAAATCCTTGATGTAAATGTTGACTTAAGTTATTTTTGCAGAAGAATGGCACCCAAGATTTTAGAAAAAAATCCAATACAAATTCTTCAGCTCACAGAAAGCATCTGTGGCGATTCAGTTTTGTTTTACCCTCTGGCTTTTGTCTATGCAGTTGAAAACGCTGCAAAAATAAAAACGTCCGAAAAAGCGGAATACATTAGAACAATTTTTGCTGAAATTGAGAGGGCCTCTTCAAATCTATCTTGGGCCGGTAACCTGGCTTCCAATTTAGCTTTTGATTCTGCGATGTATCTTGCGTTTAATATCAGAGAAAATTTATTAGGATTAAATGAAGGCATCACAGGAAGCAGAATTTTAAAAGATTTTGTAAGGATAGGCGGAGTAAAAAAAGATTTAACAAAGGAAGATTTAAACAAGATAAAAGAGACTTTGAATGTGATAAAAACTGATATGGAAAAACTTGAAAGGAGATTTTTGAGAAATAGATCTTTCAAATCAAAAACCCGCGGAATTGGCATTCTAAATCACGAGGATGCATTAAAATTGTGTGCAGTTGGACCAACGGCAAGAGCATCGGGTGTGAAGAAGGATGTTCGTGTTGACTGCCCTTATTCTATTTATGCAGATTTGGATGTTGGTTTTACACTACCTGACTTATCAAGCAGCCAAATGGTTGGCGATGTTTATGATCGAACTTTAGTAAAAATACTTGAAATAAAACAATCCATTAAATTAATTGAAGAGGCCATTAAAAAAATACCATCAGAAAAGGCAACTGCTGAAAATGATGACGAACTCCTTTCAAAAATCAAGAAGATTCGGGGTCAAGGATTAGGACGGTGTGAAAGCCCTGCAGGCGAAATCATACACTTCGTAAAATTCGATGGAGAAAAAACAACGCTAAGCGCATGGGACTTTAGAAGCGCCACCTTTAATAATATTTTACCACTGGTTTCAATGTTAAAAGGAGCACAAATTCAAGACGCTCCGATTATATTACATTCAATAGATCCTGATATCTCTTTGATATGAAAATAAAGGTGAGTCTATGGGAAAACATAAAGATTTGATCCAAGTCATGTCGATAGTACTTATTGGAATGTTCATACCCTTTTTTTGTTCAATTACAATTA
>CAYLKT010000149.1:0-2853 GCA_964384305.1 uncultured Thermoplasmatales archaeon
TCATTGAAATCCAGCAGCTCATACATTATTATTCACTTTTCTTTTCATCTTTTTTTGCTGCTTTTGCTTTGGTCTTCGGTTCCGTTTTTTCTTTAGGTTTTTTTGCTTTTTTTGGCTTGGTTTCTTTTTTATCCTTTTGCTTTTTTTCTGGCTTTTTGGTGGATTTTCCTTCTGGTTTTTTCTTAGAGGTTTGTTTTTTCTTTGGTTCCTCTTTCTCTTTATCTTCCTTTGGAGCTTTCTTTTTCTTAAGTTTCATCTCACCGTCTGCTGCCGGAATCATTTCATAATCTTCAGTACCTGACGTTTCGCCTTCTTCGCCTTCTGGTTCTATTTCTTCACTTTTCAAAATTGGAGCTTTCTTTTCTCTCTCTTCTTTTAGGATTTCACGTCTCGATTTCTTGAATTCAAGTTCAGGTAAGTAAGCTTCAACAACGTTATCTTCAAACTTTACAGCCTTTACACGGATTTTACTTGGCATTTTGTATTTTCCGTGAGCCCACAAAGCCTCGTTTAGAGAGTCATCTATCCAAATATTTTTTTCTTCGACTTTCATATGCTTTGTAAGATAGCTTTTCACTCTTTTTACAGCTGTAGGTGCTGATCTAGATGCTCTAAAACCCGTTTTTTTAAGGGGTATTACATAAATTCTTTCGATTTCTTCTGCCATGGTAATCCTGCTTTAACTTCTTTGTAGTTTGTTTCTGCGCCAATTACGCGTTTTTGGATGACGTGTAAAACGTCTGTTGGTCTTAATCATAATCCAGGCTGGAACACGCCTGTTTGAATTTGTTGCTTTATTTAAACGAATTTTTTTGCCAAGTGATTTATGAGTCGACATGAGTCTTACCTTCTTCTAATATTTATGTCTCTTTTCTTGGGGATTAACTTCGAAAGTAGCATACGTAACTGCTCATCATTTATTTTATTTTTGAGTCTGCCTGCTTGTGCAAGCATTATCAGTTGTGCTTCAACTGCCTCTGCAACTTTAGGTCTTGCAGTTTTTATTCTTCCTAGTCTTTCACGGGCATTGGGTTCAAGGATTCTAAGAAGAACCATCTTCTTTTGTTCTTCAAACTCTTTATTCTGTTCCTCTTGTTGGTCCATTGATCCCTGAAAAGCTGCTTGTTCTTGCAACTCCTGAAGTTTTTTTCTTCTTAGTTTTTCAAGTTCTTCATCCATAAATATTAGTGTCCCTAAATTTATTCAATATTTAATATTTTTCAAGTCCAGGATATGCAGCCCCAATATTTTTCATTACTTCATGCGATGTATTATCTAAAAATGATCTGCCTTTTGGAGTGAGAATTCTACCTCTTCCTTTAACTTTTGTTAAATAACCTGCCTTTTCTAGTTGTTGAACTGCTTTTCTTGCAATTGCGCCGCTCCCTGATTTTGCTCTATATGGTTTGGAACCGCGGTCCTTCCTGCCACCATACTCGGCTTTTAAATGTTCAACTCCTAGTCCATTGTTAATATATATCTTCCTTAGAACGGATGCACATCTCGTATACCACCAGTTTGGGTCTTCTGGAGGATTTTCTTTATGAACCCCTGTCCTTAGAAAACTGCTCTCTTCTGGTTTTTCAATTGCTTTTTCTTTTTGTAGTTTTTTTGCAACTTCGTCGATTAATGCTTTTGCAGGAACATCAAATGTTGTTGTCATATTTATTTTACTCCCTTATAAAGGATGGAATTGTGCAACGGTAATAAACGGTAACTTATTTAAGCTTGATGGATGTTTTTACCTATTGCTTTAAAAGGAATTCTTGTAAGTTTTTTGCATTTATTGCAGTAAATTACTACTTTCCCCTTGCTAATTCTTATTCTACAACTCACGTCTGGTAAAAGATATGAATAACAATGTTTGCAATATCTTCTTTTATATTCTATGGGCATTGGCACCAGATATTTCATTTTAATTTTTCTAGCGATTTCTACATATCTGTTCGCAAGATTTATTTTACCTTTAAGTGCACTTTCTTCTGCAAGTAAAAAAAGTTTCCCGATTCTTCTTTTTGCGATTTCTTTTTGCACTTTTTTATTTCTTTTATTTGTTCTTGCCATAACTCTTTTCAAGATGGGCTATATATTTAGTCTTTAAATAAGTTATAACCCTGATTCTATTTTTTGAAATCGTTCTTCTTTTTGAATACAAAAATTAGTACCATGCAAATTGCTATTATGGCTACTGCCAGAAACATGTTTGCGTTTAAATTATTGGGAGACATTTCATGTTCGAGATTTTCCGCATCTAAAATTCTTTGAATTTCGCTTACAATGTTTTCCTTTGTTAAGTTTTCAAAAGGAAATGTTTTGCATGAAGTGTCCGTGGGATTTATTACTACGGCACTGGGGAGATATTCAAATCCAAATTTTTTCCAAATGGTGTAATTTTCTGAGTTCAAGTCATATAAAACAAGAAGTTTATTCACTGCTACGTTATTTTTGTATTGTTGCTGAATTTCGTCAATTGCAGGATCTATACTTTTGCATCCCGTGCATCCTGTTGTATGGAAATAAACCAATACAATTTTTTCTTCTTCAGACGAAGTAGATGTGTTTACAAAATTTTGAAACAATAGAACCAAAAAGATTAAAGCTATTAAATATCTCTTTGAAGCTTTCACGAGTGCAACCCTTACCTAGTAATACACTAATGAGATCCGTTGATTTATAATTTTTCCTTACTGTCATTAAGCAGTACAAATCCTTTAATTGCAAAAAAGAATGATGGTGGAGGAATTCCTCCTTAGTTTATAGTGTAACGGCTGCTTCTACAGTGATTGATCCATGATAGAGTCCATTATATTCGCTGGAAATTAGAATGTTCTTTGTTACCTGTGCTTTGTTTTT
>CAYLKT010000150.1:0-2840 GCA_964384305.1 uncultured Thermoplasmatales archaeon
AATATCTTAGATGCTACGGAGATGAGAAAATATCAATTGAGAAGAAATTTCAAGAGATACAAAGTAGGATGTTTCTGCGTAGTTTAAAATGGGGTGGAAAAGATTCACAGACCGTTAAACTATCGCAATGGAATCCATTTTCAGGTGAAGCTAGCGGGTGGTTTGACTCTGATTGGATGTTTGGAGTAAGGGATGGATTTGATATTATAATTACAAATCCGCCATATATTGGTGAAAAAGGACATAAAGAGATGTTTAGAAAAATTAGAAGAACAAATCTTGGTAAATATTATCAGAGAAATATGGATCTCTTTTATTTCTTTTTCCATATAGCACTTGATATTGGCAGAAAAAATGCAAATATAGCTTTTATTACTACAAACTACTATTCCACTGCAACAGGTGCGAAAAAACTCAGACAAGCTTTTAAATATCGTACGACAATTAAAAATTTAATTAATTTCAATGAACTGAAAATTTTTAAATCTGCGCAAGGACAACATAATATGGTTACCATTTTACAAGAAAGTCAAAATCTAAACGCTATTGCACGTACGGTTATTACCCAACGTGATGGATATACGAATTCGGAAATTTTGCAAAAAATTCTAGATGGAAATGATACAAAAACAAGATATTATAAAATATCACAAAATGATTTGTATGAAGGTGAAGAGCTGTATATACGTTTAAATAAAAATAAAGTTACAAAAATATTAAGTAATATCTCTGGTAAATCTAAACCACTTAAAAAATTTTGTGATGTTTATAAAGGGATAGAAACCGGAAAAAATACGGCATTTGTTTTTAATGATTTACCTGCTTTTTATAGCCGATTGACAAAAGAAGAGCGTTCATTAATCGTGCCTTTCTATAAAAATTCTGATATTGTTCATTATCACCATAAAAAAAATACAAAATATCTCTTATATTTTCCAAATGGTATTGTTATTGAAAACTTTCCAAATATAAGTGAATATCTAAAGAGTCATAAAAAAGAATTATTAACAAGAGCACATATAAAGAGATCCAGCCGACCTTGGTATACTCTGCTTTGGCCTAGAGATCCTAAGTTATTTTTGCCTGGTCCTAAGATAGTCACCTCTTACAGACCTAAAATTAATAGCTTCTGTTATATCGAAGATCTTTTTTATTCTGGAACAGACACCTATTATATTGTAAACCCAAAAAAATATAGTCTTAAATTTATTGTGGGTATTCTGAACTCTAAATTATCTTTAATTTGGTTAAAAAATAAGGGTAAAATAAAGGGCAATATCATAGAAATGACCGGTGATACAATTGAACAAATACTCATTCCACGAATAGAGACTACAACGAATAGAAACAGACACGAAATTGAGTTACTTGTTGATAAAATTCTCACCATCACTAAAGACGACGATTATTTAACAAATCCAGAAAAACAAACTAAAGTTAAAGAATTAGAAAAACAAATTGACCAGATGGTTTATAAATTATATGACTTAACCGATGATGAGATAAAAATTGTAGAGAATTTTGAAAATAAAAAGTAAATAAAAAAGGAAATAAATTATATGGCGTTGAATAATTATGAAGAAATTGTTACTAATTTTGCATCCCCTACTCTTGTTCTAGCGGGACCCGGCGCTGGCAAAACCCATCTCTTGGCTGATAGGATCAATCGTCTTTTGGACAATGGTACAGACAAAGATATTATAACTGTACTTACATTTGGAAAAGATGCAAACCAACATATGATTTATAAACTCACTGAACCGACTGGTTTTAATATTCAATTTAGTAAACTGCCCCACATTTCTACAATGCATTCTTTGGGCTTAGAAATAATATGTGAAAAACCACGCGACGTTAATTTACTCAAAACAAACCTCAGGGTTCAAGAGAATGAAAATGTAAAACGATTAATGTATCGGGATGCATCTTTAATACTCAATTATACTGAAGACGATAGTAAAGAAGCTCTTAAGTGCAAGCAATATGGTGATTGCAAAGAAAACCCCGAAGAAAAAAAATGCCAAATATGTGAGCAATATTGGAAAATAATGTCGAAATGTAACTATATAGACTTTGATGATCAAATCCTTTTTGCTTGTCGTATACTAGAGAAAAATCCTACTATTCTTAAAAAATATCAATTCCGGGCAAAACATTTGTTAGTTGATGAATATCAGGATATTAACACAGCACAATTTAGACTAATAGAATTGCTTAGTAGAGAATCCAGAAATGGGCTTTTCGTAGTTGGGGATGATGCTCAAAGTATCTATGGATTCCGTGGTGGCAATCCTAAATTTATCTTGCGTTTTGGAGAAGATTTCCCTGATTCAGAAACTCCACCATTACCATATAGTTGGAGGTGTCATGAAAAAATAATACAAGACGCTATTAAAGTTTTAAAAAAATACTACACCGATTGGACTGGGGAACAAAAATTAGAATATAAAGTGCTGAGCGGTGAAGAACCTCAAATATGGCAAATACCTAGTGATAAAGCAGAAGCAAAAATGGTTGCTGTAATTGCTCGGCATTTTATCCAAGAAAAAAAGAGTATTTTAATACTCGTACCAAAGAAAGAATTTTTTCCTTTGATTACTCAAGAACTATCCAGACGAGGCATAGTATATAGTTGCCCAATAGGTTTCTTGCCCGAAAGAGTGAAAATTGCAAAGCTGTTTGTAGATTGGGTTACTAATTCTTCTAACACATTTACAACACGGTTAGTTGTTGAAGAACTCATAAATAAAGGCATTGCACATGTTCCGGGTGCAAAAAAGGATAAAAGAACTACCCCAGAAACTATTAAGAACCGAATTATAGAAGAAACTGAAATTGCT
>CAYLKT010000151.1:0-2837 GCA_964384305.1 uncultured Thermoplasmatales archaeon
TTGTTTAATCTTCTTTCGACTTGAATGTGTGCTGTTCCATCATCACTTTGGCAATGTAGTGTACTATTGCTTCATCATCGCCTTTATCCCCTTCTTCAACCGCTTCATAACATTTGATCTTGTCTCTTAATTCTATGTAAAACATTGGGAATTTGTTCTTCATTAGTATCCAGTTTATTGCAACTCTTGATGTTCTTCCGTTGCCATCAGCAAATGGGTGAATTTGCACTAATTTGTTATGCAAAATAGCGCCTAATTCAATAGGATGCAATTTCTTCTTGGCAGAGTAGTACCACTGAAAAACTTTTCTCATTTCTTCTTTAACTTTTTCATGAGAAGGCAGAATCCATTCAGAACCAGAAATTCTGACTTCATGATCTCTGTAACCACCTATAATTTTGCAGTTAGTATTCTTGGTGAGCAGTTCATGAATTTTCAGCAAAAATTTTTGATTGAACTCCCCGTTATATTCTTTCATAAATTCATAACAGTCTTTTGAGTTGATAGCCTCATTGTAATCATTAGGGGTAACACCAGCAGGGATTATGTTCTCGGTTAAAATCATGCTTGTTTCACGAAGGCTTAAGCGGTTGCCTTCAATGGCATTTGAGTTATAGGTAAACCTCACGACAAAATCTTCTTCATATTTTTCCCTCTCGACAGCGCTTAGTTTTCCATACCACTTGTTAAAAACTTCTTTCAAATCCCGCAACTTCTCTACTTCATCATCACTCAAATATCTGTGCTTAGAAACGGGTTTCATAAAACCCTTTTTTAATGCCTCCGATTCGATTTCTTCTACTGCTTTCTTTGTCTGTTTCTTTGAAGGGGGCTTGTCGCCAACATATTTTCTTATCTTCTTCCATTTCTTGTCGCTAACTCTAAAATTCTTCGTGACGTAGTAATAAGTCTTGTCGTTCCTCTCAATTTTTTCTAAATAAGCCATATTTATGTATGGGCACAACAATATATAAAACTATCTTTTTTTGTTTAATTGTGTGCCCATACATGCACAAAATTATCTTAATGTATGAGCACTTAAAAATACAGTCCTTACAATTTTTGTTTAGTTTTGTGCCCATATATGTTTGTCAAGGGCATCCTTGCAATATAGTTCCCACCATCTGAACAATATCTATTTGTTTATTGTCTACCATCATATTTAATATTCTTTACTTTTCAATATTAGCCATTTCCATATAGGAATGTATCTAATTTCTTTTTGATTGTGTTTCTCAATTTCTTCGCAATCTTCAGTAATTACCAAACCTTTTTTTAGATTAAATATTTCCATTGCCGATAGAAGGCTTTCTGTTTCACGCTGTTTAGTTTTTTCGTTTTTAACATTCCAACAAACTTGAATTAAATTAATTGGTTTTAATCCATCTTTTATAACAAAATCAACCTCTTGTTGTTTTTTGTTTTTCCAGAAAAATACTTCTTTTCCCCTCCTTAAAAGTTCCAAAAAAACAATATTTTCTGCAAGTCTACCAAAATCTTCAGAAAATTTAAAAGACACAGCATTTCTAAGACCTGTATCAATACTATAACTTTTTTTATTTTGTTTAAATTGAACTTTGGTTTTATATGAAAAAATATTTAATGTTAGTATAATAAATGATTCTTTGAGGTACTCTAAATACTTTTCAACTGTTTCAACACTTACATCAACTGCGTTAGCAATACTTCTATAGGAAAATTCCTTGCTGTTATTACTTAACAAGTGGTAACTTATTTTTCTTGTTATATCATATGAAGCATTGTATCTTGCAGAGATATCTCTTGCAAGAATATCATTATAAATATTTGTAAGAATAATTTTTCCTTCAAATTCATTTTTTCCAATAATTTCGGGGAAACCTCCTCCTTTGATATATGTTGTTAAATGGTGCAGAATTTTATTTTTATTATATTCCAAATAGTCTTTTGAAAAATCTTTCCAATCAATAAATTCTAAATATTCTTTAAAGGAGAATGGAAAAACTGTAAATGTTATATGCCTTCCTGTTAAAACACGACCTATGTCCCTTGAAAGCAATGATGCAGAGGAACCTGATATAAATATTTGTTTATATCTGCTAGTATCATATAGTGTTCTCATCCATCTTTCCCATCCATCTTTTTGTTGGATTTCGTCTAGGAACAAATAATTTATTTCTGGATTAATTTTTTCTATTGTTTTTATGATCTCTTCAAATGACGCTGTATTTATTTCGGTATCATCAAAGTTTAAAAAAACTATATTTTTTGGTTTTTCACCTTTGTTTTCTAAAATCTTTATAATTTGGTAAAGAGTTGTTGTTTTTCCTGACCTTCTAACTCCTATTATATCTTTTATCTGTTTTATTTCAAGAGTTTTTTTAATATCTGTTGTTATGTATCTTTTTATACCAGAGAGTTTTTCAATTGATTCAGTTTCTGCCCACCATGGATTCCATTTTCTTATTGACTCTTCAAGCATAAAATGGGTATTTTATATTTTATTTATAAATGTTTCTATGTTAGTCGACAATATTATGCATTTTTTGTCACATAGAATAGACAATAATTTACTTATATGATTTATATGCCTTGTATTCGTCTTAAAAACATGCGTTAAACATATCTAATAATTAATGAATTGTTTAAACACGATTATCATAATCTAGTTTAAACTATAATTTTAACAACAAGTCATATCGTTAATAAAATAAGTGCAGGGGACGAGATTTGAACTTGGGTTTACCGGTAAAAAATACAGATTTTCTTCAATAGAAGCTCATATCGGGAAGGGAACTGCAATTTACTAGTAAATTTTATTGGCGACTAAATTTTGTGGGGGGCAGTCTTGCTATTTT
>CAYLKT010000152.1:0-2820 GCA_964384305.1 uncultured Thermoplasmatales archaeon
TCCCTTGCATTTTCATATGAACGCGTTATGGTTGGACGACTGATACACAACATTACAAAACTTCCAAGAATAATTGGAGGTATAGACGAAAGAAGCACTAAAAGAGCAATGGAGATTTACAAAAATATTGTTGATGCACCACTTCATCCAACAGACAGCCTAACAGCAGAAGTATCAAAAGTTGTCGAAAATACCTATCGCGATGTCAACATTGCTTTTGCAAACGAAGTGGCCTTGATGTGCGAAAGCCTAGAGATTGATGTTTACAAGGTTAGAGAACTTGTAAATACATTGCCAAACGATCCTTCAAATCCGGCTGCAAACCCTGTAAGAAACATGCACTTTCCAGGAGCAGGTGTCGGTGGCCATTGCCTTCCTAAAGATCCTTGGCTTCTCAAATATGGTGTTGACACTTATGGAAAATTCAAAGTCGAACCAAATGTAATCATTAAAAGTAGACATCTTAACATGTACATGCTAGAACACACAGTTAACCTTCTGGAAGATGGACTAAAACAAGCTGGAAAAGACTTGAAAGGAGCAAAAATTGCAGTTTTAGGTGTGGCATTTTTAGAAAACTCTGATGACACAAGAAACACTCCCACAAAACCATTCTATGAAATTGCAAAGAAAAAAGGTGCAAATCCAGTTCTTCACGATCCATATGTACGAGATTTCGAATATCCATTTACATCTGATTTCGATGAAGTGATAAAAGATTCAGATGCAATAGTTATTCTTACAAAACACAAGGAATATTTGAACTTGGATTTAACAGAAATCAAAAAGAAAATGAAAACGCCAGTAATAATTGATGGAAGAAATGCATATAACAAGGAAGAATGTGAGAAGTTAGGTTTTATTTATCGAGGTGTTGGTAAGCCTTATTGATAACGTATTCCTTTGTAACATTTGATGCTTCCTTCATAGAGAAATATTCTAGGGACATAATGAGGAAAATGGGGAGAAAAGTTGGGTAAGACTGAGGAGAAAATTTTAAAGGTGATTTCTGAAAATAAGTTTTTGATTTGGATTATTGTCTTAATTAGCATTACAAAAACACAAAGTTTAAATAATATATGTTAAATACACTTAACGTAGAATCGATAATAGGTTAAATATATATGACACAAGTTAGAGAAATCTTGGTAGAATCTAATAAATGGTGGAAAACATCTTTCACAGTGGAATATAAAGAAAGAGACGTCTATAAAAAAATTTCAAAGTATCTCAAACTCCCTCAAATTATAACATTTACGGGGCTCAGAAGAGTGGGCAAAACAACGCTCATGTTCAAAATAATCCAAGATTACATAACGAAGGGATTCAACCCAAAAAATATTTTATACTTTTCATTTGATGAATTCAGGGAGACTGATATTCGAGAAATATTAAATGAATATGAAAAAATAGTTGAAAAAAATCTTGAAAATGAAAAATATCTCGTTCTTCTAGATGAAATACAAAAACTAGAAAATTGGGAAGAAAAACTAAAAAGAATCTATGACGTATATGGCAAAAACATCAAAATAATTATCACTGGCTCGGAGTCATTATTTATAAGAAAGAAATCAAAAGAGACATTGGCAGGAAGGATTTTTGAATTCAAAATTGAGACATTAACATTTAAAGAATTTCTAAAATTCAAAGGAAAAAAATTCCAAAACATAAAACTATATGAGAAGGAAATTGCAAGACTATTTGAAGAATATAAACTAACACAAGGATTTCCTGAACTTGTTAATATCAAAGATAAAGAGATAATAAAAAAATATATTAAAGAAAGCATCATCGAAAAAGTCATTTATCGAGACATAGCAAACTTGTTTAACATCAAAGACGTCTCTATCCTTGAATCACTGTTAAATATTTTTATGGAAAATCCTGGTCAAATAATTGAACTTTCAGAATTGGGAAAAGAACTTCAAATTACACGACAAACCTTGTCTAACTATATACGATACCTTGAAGAATCATTTCTTATAAGAAAACTTTACAATTATTCAAGAAATCGAAGAAAAATAGAACGTAAACTTAAAAAATATTATCCAACAATACTATCTCCAAATCTTCTTTTCAAAGAGGATAACTATTCAAAATCAAAAGCATTTGAAGGAATTCTAATTAATCAACTTAATGCAGAATATTTCTGGAGGGACCCATACAAAAACGAAGTAGATATCGTCATAGATCAAGATAAACCAAAACCTATTGAAATAAAATATGGAAAAATTGAGATAAAGGGTCTACTGTCCTTCATGAAAAAATTCAATGTTAATGAAGGGCATATCATTTCATTTAACCAAGAAAAAAAACTTGAACATGGAGATAAAAAAATAACAATAACACCTGCATTTAAATTTTTATTACAATAATCTGGTCCAATAAACCAAATTAGTAAACTAATCCTGGTAAGATAACACCTCAATTTGAAGAAGCTCTTGATGATCCAATTAAAACTATTGAACGTTGGTTAAAAAAATTAAAAGATGAACAAAAAATAGAATTTCGAGGGGCACCAAAAACTGGTGGATATTATATAAGAAAAAATCGTTAATCGAAAGGGTATTCTCCACGATATTGTGAGAAGTTAGGTTTTATTTATCGAGGTGTTGGTAAGCCTTATTGATAACGTATTTCTTTGTAACATTTGATGCTTCCTTCAAAGAGATGTATTTTGGGGATAAGAAAGAAAAAGTTCGGAGAAAAGTTGGGTAAGGCTGAGGAGAAAATTTTAAAGGTGATTTCTGAAAATAAGTTTTCAGGAAGTTAAACTTCCGGTTTGCCCTAATATTTTTCACCTCATCAACCAATGGGTAT
>CAYLKT010000153.1:0-2811 GCA_964384305.1 uncultured Thermoplasmatales archaeon
AGTGTTACCCTGAAAACTGAATTTTGTTCGGATTTTTATTGCACATTAACAACTATAAGGCTGTTTTACAAAACCTTTTCTTTGCAACTCTTAACCAGACAATGGGCAAAAGGGAGTTTCGCAAAGACAAACAGCACATGAATGTTACAAACCTGATGCGGTATGAAAGCTGCTTCAAAGATCCCGGTAAGTTTATAAAACTTGTTGAAGATATCGTTCCGTTTATGAATGGCGGGTTGTTTGAATGCCTGGACCAACCTGATCCGGAACTGAAAGGCAAGCGGGGTGGGGATGTAATTATATATCAGGATGGTTTTTCTGACAGAAATGATAATAAGTTGGTGGTTCCCGATTATATATTTTTCGGAACCGAAGAGCATGTTGATTTAAGTGAGGATTATGGAAGTAAAAGCAAAACATATAAAAGTGCCGCCGTTAAGGGACTGATCAATATCCTCAATTCTTATAAATTTACCATTACTGAGAATACACCCATTGAAGAAGATGTCGCTCTTGACCCGGAGCTATTGGGCAGAGTATTCGAAAATCTACTCGCAAGTTACAATCCGGAGACAAAAACCACAGCCAGAAAACAGACCGGTTCATTCTATACACCGAGAGAAATTGTAAACTACATGGTGGATGAAAGTCTGATAGCCTATTTCAAGAACAAACTTTCCGCAGACATTGAAGATACTGATGAATTAGATACAAAGCTGCGCCAATTAATCTCATTTGATAACATTCAGCCTTTTCAGGAAAACAAAATCAAAGAAAAGATTATCACAGCTATAGATGCCTGCTCAATCCTTGACCCTGCCTGCGGTTCCGGCGCTTTTCCCATGGGTATCCTGCAGAAAATGGTGCATCTGCTTCACAAACTCGATCCCGGCAATGAGAGATGGAAACAGCGGCAGATTGACAAGGTGAATGAAGCTATTGAAAAAGCGGAAGAGATTGAAGACAGCTCACGAAGTCAAAGTGTCGTAAAGGAACTCAAGGAACAGATAAGGGATATTGAAGATTCATTTGAAAACAATGAACTGGATTATGGGCGAAAGCTTTATCTGCTTGAGAATTGTATTTATGGTGTTGATATTCAGGAGATTGCAACTCAGATAAGCAAGCTCCGTTTCTTTATCTCTCTAATAGTTGACCAGAGCGTAGATAAAAACAAAGATAATTTTGGAATCAGGCCGCTGCCGAACCTTGAAACCAAATTTGTGGCTGCTAATACCCTTATTGGAATAGAGAAGCCCAAGGAGCAAGTAGAGCTGTTTGACAATCCCGAAATAAAAAAGCTGGAAAACAACCTCAAAAAAGTTCGGCATAAAATCTTCAGCTCAAAATCTCCAGGACGGAAACGAGAGTTAAGAGACGAAGATAAAACACTGAGAAATCAAATTTCAGAGTTATTGATAGAAGGAGGCTGGGGAAATAAAACTGCGCGCCAATTAGCAAGCTGGGATCCTTATGACCAGAATGCTTCATCCCCTTTCTTTGACCCGGAGTGGATGTTTGGTATTGTGGATGGGTTTGATGTAGTGATTGGGAATCCGCCGTATGTGTTTACAAGAGATGTGGAGTTTGATGGAAACTTTAAAAAGTATATTGAAAATGAATATTTCGCTAAAATGATTAGAGGCAGAAAGTCAAAATCTAACCAGTCTGGCAAAATTAACCTATTTGCTTTATTTATTGTAAAAGGGCTTTTTGTTTCTAGTAAAAATGGTTATCTTTCTTACATAATACCCAACAATATTTTAAGGACAACAACTTATGATATAGTGAGAAGGTATGTTTTGGAAAATGCTCATGTCGAACAAGTTGTTGATTTAGGAAGTGGTATTTTTGACAATGTAACAGCCTCAACAATTATTCTTGGTCTTAGCAATCAGGATACAACATCAAAGACCAAGGTTATTACTGAAATTAAGAATTTAGAGAAATACGATTTTGAAACAAAGATATTTGACCAAAGTCAATTTTTCAAAAATGTGAGCCATTCATTCAATATCTACATGGATGGATTGTCAATGAATATTTCTAATATTATTTCTCAAAGAAAAAAATTACTTGGAACTTATTGTGTTGACAATATTGAAGGAATAGTAGCTCATAAACATCTGATTTTTGATTCGATGGGTCATAACAGAGTACCTTTAATCGAAGGTAAAGATGTCAAAAGATTTTACATAAATGAACCATCAAATTTTTTGACTTGGAATCAAAAAAAAATACACAGAACAAGACCTAGTTATTTATGGTCTGCAGAGAAGAAAATAATAATACAAAGAATTAGTGGGGGGAAAAAACCATTAGTTTGCTCTGTGGATGATAAAAGATACAAATCATTTGCTTCAACTAACAACCTTTTATTGAAGGAAGTGTATAAAACTTGTTATTATTTTATAGCTGGGCTCTTAAATAGCGATGTGTTAAATTGGTATTATGCCAATAATTTTTCAAATAATTCTACGCTTACAGTCAACATTTCTAAAACCTTCATGGATCAGTTGCCTATTGCTGAGTACTCCTCATCAGTTAGTTTAATATCTGAGCTATTACATTTCATTTCTGGAAATATATATTCATCTGATTTTCAAAGCATCCTCAATTCTGTAATCTTCAATCTCTACTTCCCCGACCACATGAAGGAAAAAGAGATCGACATCCTGAAATTTGTTGAGCAGGATTTAAAAGAGACATTGGGCGAAGACGACTTTGAACAGTTGCCGGACGATCAAAAAGAAAATGTAATTGAAGAACTCCACAAACGCTGGTCAAATCCTGCCAGCGAGATTGTCAAAC
>CAYLKT010000154.1:0-2789 GCA_964384305.1 uncultured Thermoplasmatales archaeon
CCTGAAGCACTACCACCAATTACTAACACGTCTGTTTTTTCCATAAATTTCACCCCGTTTTTGGCCTTTTACAACTGCAGGCTAATCACAGTATATAACTTAAATCTTTCCTGATGACCGATAGAAGAACAAGGCGGTAAGAAAAATGATTTTTAAAAAGAAATCGTTGAAAAATCTCTTCTTTATCCACTTATTGTCACAGATTTCCTAAAATTCAAGACATGATCTTCTTCTAGAGTGTCATCATGCATTAGTGTTTCGAAAAACTTTATTTCAAAAAGAAAACCTCTCGACTCTATTTCCCTTTTTACATCTTCTAAACTCATGTTCATATGAGTTTGATGATGCTTGGGATGAACAGAAAGTATCCCGTTAGGCTTTGAGACACGGTGAAGTTCAGTGAGCAGCATCCCTCTATTTTCAACTAAATGTAAGACGTCATAAAGCAAAACCACATCTGCCCATTCATCAGATAATGGCAGTTTTTCCCCCTCTGGTACATCTATTCTTTCAATATTTTTCAATCCCATTTCTCTAGCTCTATGCATTAATCCATCTAGATGTTCTGTGTTTATATCCGCTGCATAAACCTTTCCTTTTTCTCCAACGGCCATAGCTGCAGGAATTGTATAAGTGCCGTGTCTACAGCCAAAATCAAGAATAAACTGATCCTTCTTTACCCCAATAGCCATTAGAAATGCTGCGCCTTTACGATCCATCCATTCTTTCATGTCCTGCGAAATCATATTTTCACATCTAAATCAATGACCTTCCCCACCCCGCAATCACAACTGGTATTGGAAAATAACCTTCGTATTTCATGTTTATGGGTAGTGCAGTGACAAGGACAAATAAAATCCAAATCTTTCAAAACACTGAAATTATTAAACCCGTGTAAACCGCCGATCAAACCTACAATATTACCACACTGTTTTGCAACATCAAAGATTTTTTCGACACCAGGATGAGAACAACCGGCAAGAACATAACAACCATTTTCACCTTTCAGAATCAATGACTGTTCATCCACTGGCATGCCTCTTAATCTACCAGTGGTAAATATCCCTTTAGCAATTTTTTGGGGTTTATTGATAGTTGTAACATTCACATTTTTGCTGAGATTTTTATTTACTAACCGGTAGACTGTTACACCATCGACAAGAGATACCAGTGATTTCAACCCTCCATTGTGGTCCCAGTGTTCATGTGATATTACAATTTTGTTAATTATTGTCGGATCTATCCCAAGAATTTTCATATTACCGAGTAATATGTCCCCTTTTGCACCAGTATCAAACAATATGACTTCTTCATCTGTTTCAACAAGACAAGAAAAACCATGATCTGATTTTAATCCAGGGACACCACTGAACAATGCATTATCATATACTATAGTGAGTTTCATTTTTTCACTTAATCGTCAAATAAATCTGTGCTAAGGTACCTGTCTCCCCTGTCAGGAAATATTGCTACAATTGTACCATTTTTTACCCTTCTGGCAGTCTCAATTGCCGCAAGCATCGCAGCGCCGCTACTCATTCCAGCGAATATGCCCTCTTTTGAAGCGAGTTTTCTGCACATTTCAAAAGCATCTTCTGTGTCAATCATAACTTTCTCATCAATTTTTGTAGGGTCATATATCGATGGTACTATTGCCTCCTCCATATTTTTGAGTCCTTGTATATAATGTCCCTGTACTGGCTCAGCACATACAATTTTAATATCAGGATTTCTTGATTTTAGGTGAAGTCCCACGCCCATAATTGTTCCCGATGTTCCTATTGCAGAAACAAAATAATCTATTTTGCCACCTGTTTGTTCCCATATCTCTTTTGCAGTTGTTTGATAGTGTGCAATTTTGTTGTATTTATTCGAAAATTGATTTGGCATGAAGTATTTGCCCGGATTTGCTTCAACAAGTTCCCTAGCTTTTATTATTGCACCATCGGTCCCAAGTTTTCTCGGAGTGAGTGTTACTTTTGCACCGAATGCCTTTATCATTTTCCTTCTTTCAACCGAAACTGCTTCATTCATTACAATCTCAATATCATACCCTTTTACAGTACCAACCATTGCTAGACCAATCCCAGTGTTTCCAGACGTCGCTTCGATTATTGTTTTTCCTTTCGTAAGTTCTCCATTTGCTTCAGCCTGCTCTATCATTTTAAGCGAAATCCTGTCTTTTATGCTCCCTCCAGGATTGTTTCCTTCAAGTTTTGCAAAAATAGTTGTATTGGGATTTGGATTCAGATGATTAATTTTTACAAGAGGGGTATTTCCAATCAGATCAAGAATGTCTTCTCCCACAGTGCCTTTATTTATCATTAATATGTCCTCCATTTTTCTCACCTGTTTTTCAACATTTCATCAATACTTCCATCGGGCAGCATGCAATCTGGATGAGGTTTATTCTCTGCTTCCAGTTTATATCTGATACACTTTTTCCAGTTGCTCCAACAGTAGTCCTGCACCCATTTTTTGTCAAGCATTCTCCTTTCATAGAACTTTTTCATGGGGCACACTTGATACCATTTACAGGTCAAATCCTGGCTCCTACTGAATGGCTGTATATAATTTATTTATTTAAAAGGTCTTCAATCTCGTCTTTTATTTTGCCAACAGACATTGCACCTGTCATGCTACTAATCTTTTTACCATATCTAAAGAACATAAAATGTGGCACCCCCATGATTTTGTATTGTTTTGCAATCTCTTGATTTTCGTTCGTATTAACTCTTCCAAATGCTACTTTACCCTTGTAAATACCTGATAAACGCCGGATTCTTGGT
>CAYLKT010000155.1:0-2774 GCA_964384305.1 uncultured Thermoplasmatales archaeon
GTGTAATGGGATTTAAGCCATATCCAACCACAAGACCAATTACGCCCGCGATTATTAATATCTTCAATTTTTGCCTGGGTGTGCGATCGCTCATAAGCAACTTGCCGGCCAAAACACCCCATATCGTATGTGCTGTAGAGGGTATAGCATTGATAGAGACCCAGTAACCATGAAGATCTTCACCTCCATAAAGCATATCAAACCAGGTACCAAAATTATGACCAGGTACAAATGGCTGGTTAAACCCTGCTACCGGAAATCCTCTGTATATGAGTTCGGTAATAGCTAACAAGGCAAAAGATATTATAATTTGGGTTTTTACAGATTTCCTCATAATGAGAAATGCAATTAAATAGGTAACTGAAAGTTGTGCCAGTACATTTTGAAAGTAGAAAACAATTTTTCCATTGCTGATACAATACAATGCCCATCCCAGAAGCAAGAGAAGGAAAGCACGCTTGATCACATGCCGGAGTATCTGCGAATAGCTATCGCCGCGTTTAGTCCTGTTAGCGAAAGATAAAGGTATAGCCACACCTACAATAAACATAAAAAAGGGTTGAACAAGATCCCATGGACGAAGTCCGTTCCAGGGATGGTGCTGAAACTGCCTGCCGATAAAATGAACTATTGAGCCCTCTAGTGCAGGATCAGTCAAATATGAAAAAAGATGGGTAAATGCAGCAATTAATAAGAACATTGTAAAACCGCGAAAAAAATCGAGTGATAACAACCGTTCTCCTGTTGTCTTTGAATCAACTGTGGAATTTGCCATTTTGAAAGTCTTTTTGTGAAATATCTTTATCTGGAAAATTTTTTCAAAATTAATAAAAATCCACTATCCTGCCCATTCAAAAAGAGTTTTGTTATATTGTATTGTTATACATTATTTGTTATATTTTAAGTAACAAAACAAGTTATGTACCGTATAAATACTCTGACTAATACACTAACTGAACATGTTATGATGAAAATAAAAACTATACTAACAACCATAACGGTTATTGTTGCCTTGCTCATCGGTAGTTGTGAAAAAGAAGACTCATCTGAAAACAATAACGAAAATACCGGAACTCAGTTTATTGCTGATTACAGCCTGGCTAAAGAAAGTGTTTTGCGGTCAATACCACAGGAGTACATTGATACGGCACGCACTACGCTGCATATCGCCTACCAGCACACTTCGCATGGGACACATGTATCAAGAGGTGTATTTGGGTTACAGGATTATAAAGATGGTGACCAGTCACTTTTTGGTATTACAAATAACTCCCCTACTACAGACAAACTCAATTTCAGGGATTATGCCCTCTCCTCCTACGCGGAAAGCGGAACAGATGCGTCCGACTTAAGCAGAAATGAAACTGCTTTTATTCAGGCTACCCGCAATTTCCTTGATGATCCTGACAATGCTGTTATTAATGTTGTAATGTGGTCGTGGTGCAATATTGCAGGACATAATGTATCAGATAATTATCTTCCGGGAATGGGAACCCTTATCTCAGAATATGGAGCAAACGGATCAAAAATCGGTACTGGTTCGGGTCAGAGAGTAACACCTGTAACATTTGTCTTCATGACCGGTCATGCTAATGCAAATGATAATGTTGGTGATGGCAAACCAAAAAACCAGGCAGAACTGATCACTGCATATTGTGACACGAATAAACAATACTGTCTGGATTATTATAGTATTGATACCCATGATATGGATGATAAGTACTGGGAAGATACAGGTGATGACGGGAATTCAACTACGTATGGAGGGAATTTCTACAAGGACTGGCAGGATTTGCACACCCTTGGAACTGATTGGTTTGAGAATAAACAAGCACCGGGAGGATCTGTTGAATATGGTGCTCATAACTCACAACATATCACTGCCAACCGGAAAGCATATGCAATGTGGTGGATACTGGCAAGGATTGCCGGCTGGAATGGAGAATAGAATATAATAAACCCACCAGGTTCACTTACTTGCAATAAGAGAAACCTCTGGTTTACAAACAATCAATACTTCTCACAATTTTCCTTACTGAAACCAATCTGTGTTTTACAGATTATTATTTCACTAAATCACCATGGTTTTCGATAGCCAGTGTAATTTTCCATGAATTATCAGCTTGTTTTTCATAAACAGTAGTCATTAAACCTTTTCCCATAGCTGAATAATTATCTTTACTCCAATCGAATGTAAACAATCCCTGGTAATATATCAGATTGTCTGTTACGGTAGTTATACCTTTATCAGGATTGAAATTGCTCATATACGGAACCATGGTTTCTAAAACAACAGCTAAAGAGTCTTTGCCACCTATTCTTAAATCCTGACTAATAAAGACCGCATCATCAGCATAAAGATTCAATACTTTTTGAACATCGCCAGAATTATAGGCATCGGTAGCCTGTATGTTAAGAGAATCGGCCAAAACCTGGTTTTCACAGGTCTGGTTTTCATTGGTTTCAGGTTTGGGTGTGCAAGCTGAAAAAGCAAGAAAAACCAACAAAGCTGGAATAATAAGTTTTGTTTTCATAAGTACAATAATTTTAAAATGTTATTTAAAAAAGAGGCAAACATCGAAATTTACAAAAACAAGAAACAAAAACCAACCATTTGATTAAAAAATATTTAGCAATCCTTGAATATTGATTAATAATGAAAAATTAAAAAACATTCAACAAAAAAACCCAAACCGCATGAAATATGCAATTTGAGTTTTGTGCCCAGAACAAGAATCGAACTTGCACAACCTAAACCGGTCACCAGGCCCTCA
>CAYLKT010000156.1:0-2744 GCA_964384305.1 uncultured Thermoplasmatales archaeon
GCAATTTTCTTTTTCAATTAAATCTCCTTAATAATATATTCTGGTATATAATATATAAATCTTTTTTTACAAAAAGTACCATTATGTTTCTTTTATTCGTTTTATGCCATCAATTTCCTTTATTATTTCATAAACGGGTTCAGGAACCAAATCTTTCCATTCTATGTCATTCGTAATTCTTTTACGAATTTCCTTCCCAGAATACTTATCTCTTTCATAATCCGGTGTGTTTTTTACCAAATACTCCTTATCTTCAAATAATTCTTTTGTAAATGTACTATTTGATACTACAACGTCAAAATCTGAGATGATAGAAAGTATGTGATCTACCCATTTTGGTGGGTTGTGAATATCGGGTATCAAAATAATCTTACAATTTTTAATTCCAACCTGCTCAAGAGATTTTTCAATCATCTGGGTTCTTTCATCTGAGTTAAATGGATTGTCTGAAGTATCATGACATTGAGAAGATCCGATGCCTATTATTATCTCATCATAATCCTTTGAAATTTTTTTAATTGTCTTTAAATGGCCATTGTGAAAAGGTTGAAAACGGCCAATAAACAATGCTTTCATTTTAAAAAATGTAATGGTAGTTCAAGTATAAAATCTTAGTTTTAATCTACTCCTTACTAGTATTGTATTTTTTTTCTTCTTTGCTTAAAAAATTTTGATGACCAATAATATTCTTTTCAGATTCCAACTCGACTTTACCTTCAATCTTTGGCGGCTTTAATTTCTTTAATTTGTCCAGAAGATCCTTTTTACCTGTTCCCATCAGTGCATTATCTATTACCTCGCTCAATGTTTCGACAGGAATCACTTCAATTTTGTCTTTGTATTTATCTTCAATTAATACGTCATTAAGATTTGATTTAGGAATAAGTACTTTTTTGATTCCTGCTTCTGCCGCTGCCTCTATCTTTGATGTAGCGCCGCCTATTGGGAGTACATTTCCTCTGATACTAAGAGATCCAGTCATTGCAACATCTTGTCGCACGGGGATTCCTTCCATTGCTGAAATTACGGCAGTCGTTACAGCAACACTTGCTGAGTCCCCCTCAAGACCTTCATAGGTTCCAATGAATTGTATGTGAATATCGTGTTTTGAAATATCTCTTCCCATATACTTTTTGATAATTGCCGATATGTTTAGAACGGATTCTTTTGCAATTTCTCCAAGTTTTCCGGTTGCAATTACCTTTCCCTCAGACTGAGAACCTGCAGGCGTCACTTCTGCAACAATTGGAAGAACAAGTCCCGAATATTCACTCATGGATGGATCTGCGGAATGAACTGCAAGTCCATTTACCACACCAATTTCTCCACCTTCGATTTTGAAGGATTTGTAACCTTCTCTTTGTTCGATTGCCCTATCAACAACTTGTTGCTCTAAGGACTTTGCGATTTTTTTTGCTTTAAAGACATGTTCTTGTGTAACTATTTTGCTTTTATCTTCAAATGCAAGATCCCCGGCAGCTCGTATGAGGCCTCCAAGTTCACGAAGACGCAATGATAATTTTCCTTTTCTCCCAGCACGTCTTCGCGCTTCGTGAATTATTTGAGCAACTGCCGCTTTGTCAAAATGAGGTATTTTACCATCCTTTGTTACTTCTTGGGCAACAAACCGAATTAATTTCTCTCTATTTTCGTTGTTGTCATCCATGCTACTATTGAGATAAATTTCGTAACCATATCCTCTAATTCTAGACCTAAGTGCTGGATGCATCCCTTTTAAAGCATCAAGATTCCCTGCAGAAACCAATATAAAATCACATGGAACTGCTTCAGTCTTTACCATTGCTCCAAAACTTCTTTCTGATTGTCCCGTAATTTGGAACTTTTTTTCTTGAATTGCTGTAAGAAGATGTTGTTGGGAAGGTAAACTAAGAGTGTTTATTTCGTCGATATATAAAACACCTTTATGTGCTCTATGAATTGCCCCTGCTTCGACTAATTGATGAGGAGGCGTTTCAAGTCCTGCAGATTGAAATGGGTCGTGTCTTACATCTCCAAGTAAAGCTCCAGAATGCGCTGCCGTTGCATCAATGAATGGAGGCATGTCTTTTTTGTCATGGGCAACTAATATTTTTGGAACATAATGTAGTTGTTTTCTCTGTGTTAATCCACCCCTAGAAAACAATATGAACAGCATGAATGCAAAGATTCCACCAAATAATAGATATGTGAATTCAATTGGACCTTCGCCCATTATATATGGATAGAATGCTGCAAATGCTGAGAGAAGAAAAATTAACACTGCAACAGATATAATCATACTACTTTGTTGTTCTTTTTTCTTTTTTGCATCTACTCTCTGTGCTTTTACAATTTCATTGGCTTTTCCGCCCGGAACTATTCTAATACGAGGAGTATTTGGATCATCATCATTTGGATATGCTATTATATCTTCTAAGTCCTCTTTTGACA
This sequence comes from uncultured Thermoplasmatales archaeon, assembly GCA_964384305.1. GTDB lineage: Archaea > Thermoplasmatota > E2 > DHVEG-1 > DHVEG-1 > JAYEJG01. The sequence goes on from CAYLKT010000156.1 coordinate 2,431, forward strand.
AAAATGCCGTCATTGCTCTTGCGACCATTGACTTTCCAGTTCCTGGATCACCAATAAGCATGACATGACGTTTCTGTTCTGCTGCCTTTCTAACAATATCTACTGATTTATCTTGACCTATCACTTGATCCAACAAAAGCTCTGGAACTTGAATATCTTTTGTTGTTGTGAACTTCTGAGATTTGATCCATTCATTCACTGAAGGCATCTCTTTATGTTCATCCTTTCTTGTTTCCTCTGACAATTTAGTCACCATTGAAGCAAAATTTTAGCTCATACACTGGCATATCGCTTAAATATTTTTCGCTTTCCTA
>CAYLKT010000157.1:0-2715 GCA_964384305.1 uncultured Thermoplasmatales archaeon
GCTTGAAGCACATTTTCTGATTTTTCAAACAAAACCAAAGCGCCAACAAACATAATGCCAATTAGTGCGGGATCAAAAAATAAAAGCACCGAATGAACTTGAGTCTGACCTTTTAATGATTCCACTGCCTGAGTTGTTAGAAAATATAAAAATACGCTTAGAATAGAAATATGAATAATCTTATATCTGTATAAAAGGAGAAACTCCCATTTAAGCATATTTTTAAGATTACTCATTTCAATTGCCTACCCGTTACCTTGATAAATATATCATCCAACGTTGCCTCAGCCGTATGAATGGTTTGAACGGTACCAGTTCTTAGAAGGCTTAAAAAATTGGTATTATCTGCAAGGTTTTTTAAATCAAACTCTTGACTTACCATCTCATCATTTTTAAGATACTCAATTTTTACAACTTTCTTACCGTGTCTTATTTTCAACTCTTTAGGATTTTCAATAAGAACAAGCTTTCCATCAACAATGAATCCAACATGGTCACAGAGTTCATCAGCATCATTCATGTTATGAGTTGTAAGAAAGATTGCTTTACCTTCCTTTTTTTTCTGAATGATAATATCTTTAATTAATCGTGAGCTAACAGGATCAAGGCCAGTTGTTGGTTCATCAAGGAAAAGAACCTCGGGGTCATTAATCAACGATCTTACAAAATTAAGTTTCGACCTCATCCCTTTAGAAAACGTTGCTACACGCTGGTTTGCATCTTTTTCAAGTTCTACCATCTTTAAAAGATCCATAGGCGGTGTTGTTTTTTGCTGATAAAATGATGCAAAAAGTTCTAAGTTTTCAAGAGCTGTAAGTTTTTGATAATGATTAGGAAGTTCAAAGCCCACTCCAATTCTATTGTAAATATCTGTTTTCCACTCTTTTAGGTTTTTACCTAATAATTCTACTTGCCCGTTATAATTTTTTAAAAGCCCGATCATTACTTTTTGTGTTGTAGTTTTACCGGCACCATTTGGTCCAAGAAAACCAAATATTTCCCCTCTTTTTATTCCAAACGAAACACCATTTACTGCTTTTTTATCAGATTTTGGATATGTAAATCCTAAATTCTCTACTTCGATTGCAAAAGAACCATTTGTTGACATTGACACGGGTTTATCTTCCGGGAATGCAAAAATACCTGTTATATTACATTTTGGACATGTAATTTTGATTGTTTCCCCAGAATTGCCATGAACCGTAACTTCATTTTTACATTGCGGACAAGTAACCGTTTTAGTAATCATATTTCTCGTTCTCCAACAATTCTATTATGCTCACCATTATAATAAAAGAGATATCCAACCAGAATCTAATATATTTTTGGCACCGTTATCTGTCTGATGGATGTGAAAATAATCGAAAAGTAAAAACACATGTATTTAGATTGGCAGCATGAGATAAGTAAAAAATTTATTTCTATTATGAGCAATTATAGGTGCTGAGCTTGCAATTTAATTATAAAAAAGGTGTTACTGTGTAATTATACATGGTCTAAAACATCCTTTGATATTTTTGGGAGAAAAAAAGAGGGAAGAGAAATTATTTTTTCAAATATATTCTCCGAACACTCTGTTACTACTTTCATCAATGACAAATTCTCTCGATTCCAAAACACTGTAGTTATCAACTTCTACAAATGGGGTCATATTAATATGCATGCCTTCGTCATATTGTATCCATGCTCTGTACATAGATGCGTTCAAGGATTCATTACTACCATTGTTCTTAAACAACCGCAGATTATCTGCAACTTCCACTCCAAAATTGAAAACAATTTGAAAATCTATATCTGAAGACGAAGAGGCACATTCTACCGGAATCCATCCGTTACTGCTAATGTTCTTCCCGACAAAAATCTCAGCCCATCCATGGGATTCAGGATCTAAAATCTTGCCGTTTCCCTCTACTACAAATCCACTTATAGATCGTGCAGGTATACCTATTGAGCGGCAGAGAGATATGTATAGAAATGAAAGATCATCACAATCTCCCATTCCTAACTGATAAGTCATATTTGCAGGTCGAACGCTGTTATCAACCGTATGTGCTTGATATGTGGTATTTTGTTTAAGCCAAATAAAAAGTTCTTTTGCTAAATTAAAAGAGTTGGTGCTATTTGTCTGGTTTAATATGACTTGGGCAGTTGATTTAATACTAGGATTATCTGGATCAATGTAAACCGTGTTTTCTACTGACTGCTCGTGACAATACTGGTTAAAGATGTCAGGAAAGTCGGTTTTAATTTCTTGTAACGTTAACGCTCCAGTGCCATTCAGATTAGAAACTAGAAAACTTTCAGCTTCTACACTGGCCGTTATTCCAAGTCTGTAAATATTATCTCCGGTTCCACTGATATTCCAACATATTATACTGTTATCTACCAATGTTGTATTGTCATAATCGTAGTCATATAATATGTCTGTAATCGTTGCTAATCCAAGGACAACTTCTGGTTTATCACAATTATATTTTATCATATACTCCCCAATGCCACTACAGTTTATCTCATACCCATAGCTAATTGTGTAGTTGATTTTTGTAGTAACTTCGTAATAGGTTATAGAAAAATCATCAAAGTTAAAAATCTCTAGACATCCAGAAAGCCCCAATACACATAAAATAAGAGCCAAACCTATGGTAATACCTTTTCTTTTGCTCATATAGACATTTCCTCTCCTTTTAAGCAATAAACCCAATGGCTGATAAAACC
>CAYLKT010000158.1:0-2715 GCA_964384305.1 uncultured Thermoplasmatales archaeon
CAAAATCATCATAAGAAATATTCAAAACATTTGCTTTCTCATAAATCCAAGAGATAAACGACTGAGACTCTCTGTTGACTGGTAACTTAATACTAAATCTAAAAAGATGAGGCAGCGACTCATAAAGCATATCCAACAAAACATCAATGTTTTCTTTGTTTTTTACAGAAATACAAACAATTTTTTTATCATCTTTTAAAACATCGCTTTGTAAATGGCCAATCCTGTCCTCAATTTCATCTTTTGTTAGCAAATCAGTTTTATTACAAACCACAACAATAGACGAAGTTACACTCAACTCAACAAGTTCATCTAGAGAAACCCTCAGTTTATTTTCTACAATATTTTTTTCTTCGCTAATATCTACAACCAACAAAACAACATCAGCAACCTCAATTTCTTCAAGAGTAGAATGAAAAGCATCAACAATGACTGCAGGGAGATTCTGAATAAAACCAACTGTATCAGTAAGTAAAACTGGTACATTTCCGTCTTTAAGCCTCCGTGTAGTCGTAGAAAGTGTAGAAAACAACCGCCCCTCAACCTTTACCTTCTCATTAGATAACAAATTAAGCAGACTACTTTTACCAGCATTAGTATAACCGGCAAGGGAAACCAGATAAAAACCACCACGATGCCGATGTTGCCTACGCAACTCACGCTCGTCTCTAATTTTTTTAAGATTGTTACGTATCTTTTTTGTCTGCTTTTTAATCATCTCATAATAATCGTCAACCTGATACTCACCACCTGCCATAAGGCCAGGATGTTCACCCGATCTGGCACGATGAATGAGTTCACGGACAAAAGGACGCTCATACTGCAATTGTGCAAGCTTCACCTGTAGTTTTGCTTCTCTCCTATCTGCCCGGTTCTCAAATATTGCTAGGATAAGACGTATACGATCAAAAACATCAACACCAAGTTTTTTCTCAAGGAAAAATCGTTGTGAAGGTTTCAACTCACCATCAATAATGACAAGATGAATATCTTCATCAAAACCCTCGATAAACTCCTTGATCTCAGTGACTTTACCTGGACCTATATAACTATTTACATCGGGAATTTTCTTATGTTGAAAAAATTCTTCAACAACACAGTAATCTAAAGAGTCAGCAAGTTGTTTTATCTCAGAAACATCATTATTTAATGAAACAACTATAGCATTTTTACAGTCATTATTCATCTTGTTTTCAAACCATTATTGATGTATAGTCTACTATGATTTAATGACTACTTTTAATTTTTTCATTATTGGTATTTTAAAAAGTAGAGGATGTATAAAGATGCAATATATATGTACATTTTTAGACAAACTATTATATATATCATATGTCAATAATAATCATAGATGAATAAAATGTTGCTCACAACAAGAAAAAAGGTTATTATCTGGTTAATTTTGTTGATTTTAATGATAAACTGTAACAGCGTCATCAGTGCGCATTCTAGATATACGGTACCCGTAGGTAAACATATATCCAATGCATTTACTAATTTTCAGCATCAATTTGATCCTCAGTGCAAGCCAGTTTCAATTCTTTATCGGCCCTATGAAGCACAGGATATTGATCTCAAAGATGCTGCATTTCATAAGCCACTGGGCCGTATCAGCGTTGAGTGGTGGTATTTTGAAGGGGTTTTTGATAACGGTTACAGTTTTATTGTTGGAGCTATGATATTTACTAAAGGTTCCCGCGGTTTCTGCCACCTTGGCCTTCAAGTTTATGTTGATGCAGAATTGGAATTTGATTTGAAGAAGGATGTCCCCATAGAAGAATTCGAGGCATCTGAAGAATATCCTTCTATAACGGTATCTGGAAAACAATTTATGAAATTAGATCGAGAAAAATACAATGCTACTGGAGAATGGGTCTATAATGTTTCGTTAGAACTGGAGGGGCACGCTGCTTATTTGGAGTTTCGAGGACTAACAGAAGGGTATAAAGGCAGGATTCTCAGAGGGTGGTATGGCCCTCATTTACCCAAGGCATCTGTAAATGGGACGCTAATATTAAACGGGGAAGAGATAAATGTAAGTGGACGCGGGTATCATGAACACGCATGGGGAATTACTCTTCCTGTATGGGAAAATGGTTGGTATTGGGGAAAAATCACAACCGATTCATTTAACTTATTTTATGTGAAAATGATGCAAACGCGTTGGAGAGAACAACAACGATTTGCAATTTTGAGCATTGATAATTCAAGTTATATACAAATAAAACCAGAAAACATCAAGTTTAGAGCCTATGAATGTAAATTTAACGATAGAAGGTTGATCCCTACAAAATTTATGTTGAATATTACTGATCCGGAGAATGGTTTTTATCTCAATGCTACAATGGAGAAAATAAACATACACTGCATGATGGGAAAAATAAATCGTTACTATAGATATCATGTAAGAATAAACGGTGAGATGTCATACGGTTCCAAGACTGAAATAATTGATGAAGAAATCCAAATGGTGGAGCTCGTAAGGTTTCCTTCTTTGATTCCTCTATGGTGAATAAAAGGTAATATACCTAAACTAATAATATCAAACAAATTATTTATATGGGGCATATATAATTAGTTACATCAGGGACCGTAAATAATGAAAAATAAAACAATTACAATATTCACAGTTTCTATCTTTCTATTAACGATTTTACAATCTTTTGTAGCAACTAGTACAGGTCTAGAAATTAAAAACTCAGATTTTGAAGTATC
>CAYLKT010000159.1:0-2692 GCA_964384305.1 uncultured Thermoplasmatales archaeon
CCTAAAAATCCAGGATTGGTTTTTTAAAGAAAAAGATGTTATGAAATTGTAGTTTGAGGGAGGAAAATACGAGATTTGAACTTTTTTACCGGTAAAAAGGAGTAAGGGACACTTTTTCGAAAAATATCTTTTTTCTCCTGTAAAAAACGTTAAAAAATGCAGGGGACGAGACCCATGCCTTGTTACTATGCATAAATCTGACGACTGACGATTGATTACACAATTAAATAGTTTTTTGCAGGGGAAGGGATTTGAACTCGTTTTTACCGGTAAAATAATGCTGTATGAGACATTCGAACCAGCATTCAAATCTGCTATATACTAATGTTTTTTAATCTTCTTTCGACTTGAATGTGTGCTGTTCCATCATCACTTTGGCAATGTAGTGTACTATTGCTTCATCATCGCCTTTATCCCCTTCTTCAACCGCTTCATAACATTTGATCTTGTCTCTTAATTCTATGTAAAACATTGGGAATTTGTTCTTCATTAGTATCCAGTTTATTGCAACTCTTGATGTTCTTCCGTTGCCATCAGCAAATGGGTGAATTTGCACTAATTTGTTATGCAAAATAGCGCCTAATTCAATAGGATGCAATTTCTTCTTGGCAGAGTAGTACCACTGAAAAACTTTTCTCATTTCTTCTTTAACTTTTTCATGAGAAGGCAGAATCCATTCAGAACCAGAAATTCTGACTTCATGATCTCTGTAACCACCTATAATTTTGCAGTTAGTATTCTTGGTGAGCAGTTCATGAATTTTCAGCAAAAATTTTTGATTGAACTCCCCGTTATATTCTTTCATAAATTCATAACAGTCTTTTGAGTTGATAGCCTCATTGTAATCATTAGGGGTAACACCAGCAGGGATTATGTTCTCGGTTAAAATCATGCTTGTTTCACGAAGGCTTAAGCGGTTGCCTTCAATGGCATTTGAGTTATAGGTAAACCTCACGACAAAATCTTCTTCATATTTTTCCCTCTCGACAGCGCTTAGTTTTCCATACCACTTGTTAAAAACTTCTTTCAAATCCCGCAACTTCTCTACTTCATCATCACTCAAATATCTGTGCTTAGAAACGGGTTTCATAAAACCCTTTTTTAATGCCTCCGATTCGATTTCTTCTACTGCTTTCTTTGTCTGTTTCTTTGAAGGGGGCTTGTCGCCAACATATTTTCTTATCTTCTTCCATTTCTTGTCATTAACTCTGAAATTCTTTGTGACGTAGTAATACGTCTTGCCGTTCCTCTCAATTTTTTCTAAATAAGCCACAAATATGTATGGGCACAACAATATATAAAATTATCTTTCTTTGTTAAATTATGTGCCCATACGTACATAAAAATTATCTTAATATATGAGCACAAAAAATACAATCCTTACAATTTTTGTTTAATTTCGTGCTCATATATGTTTGTCAAGAGCTACCTTGCAATATATTTCCTGCCCTCTCAACAAAACCAAATATAATAGTTGAACCTATATTCTTCCGTAATCAGTATAAAAAAGTGCAGGGGACGAGATTTGAACTCGCGGACCTCTACAGGACAAGGCCCTCAACCTTGCGCCGTTGACCAGGCTTGGCTACCCCTGCATAATCAAAGGGATGCAAATACAGAATTGCATATTTATTTTTTCTGGTGGGCAACCCAGATATTATTTAGATCCATGCCGCAAATATTGCTCAATTCCTTGTGTAGTTTTACAAGTCGCATTGCATAATCTTTATGCCCTTCCCTCAATGCCCTTTCTACTTCAACTTCAATTGGCTGAAACTTACAATTATCAATTAAATTATCTGCATGACAAACTATTTTTTCTTCGAGTGTTGTGGGAACATAATCCTTTTTTGGTAACCCTATGCTCTTAGCAACATTGGCCGATAAGCCTGCACCAATATGGCTTGCAATGATCTTTATTATACTTTCGGGCAAACCTAATTCTTTCGCGATTTTAACTCCTTCTATTGCATGTCTTATACCGTGGGTTTTTGACCGCCCAATATCATGAAGGAGCGCACCAGCCTCAACAAGCTCGATATTAGCATTAGCCTTTTTTGCAATTCTTACGGCAACATCCCTTACTGATTTACAATGCGTTATTACTGCCTCTGAACAGCCTTGTTCTTTCAAAAGTTCAATACATTCGTTATGAGTGGGAACTCTATCCATATAAAACCTCAATTGTCATTGGAAATTACTTCTTTTCTTTCATTATTTGGAATGATTTTTAGTTTTCCTTCGAACTTTTTGTTAAGCCATAATCCTTTATTATATCTATCTAGAAAAATTGCAAGAGCAGCAACTTCAGAATGCGGTTGATTCCCTACAGAAACATTAAAATCAGCCATTTCGTAGATATAGCCAGGAACTTTTTCTGCACCTATAATAATCAATAAGTCCTCACTTTTGCCTATATTGTTAATCGATTTTTCAAGTTCTTCTCCATACATTGTAAGATGAACTATAAAGCCATCCCAATTTCTAATTATTTTCTTAGCGTTAATTCCTGACTCAATTTCAAAATCCCCACCAAATCTAGTACAAGTAGAACGAAGAGTTTCTTCAATCTTCGTATCCTTAGCGCTAATAACAATTTTATCTGCACCAAAAGCACGTGCCACTAAAGCAACATGAGTTGTTATACGTTTATCGCGGCCAATACGATGACCTATTCTCAGAACTGTTATCA
>CAYLKT010000160.1:0-2681 GCA_964384305.1 uncultured Thermoplasmatales archaeon
CTATATGAATAATGGTTAATTTCTATTTTATTTCCACTCTTTTACCTGTTACCATATAGTTTACCTTTTCAGCTATCTTACAGGCATGATCAGCGCATCGTTCAAGATATCTAGATATCATACTGTAATACATGCACATCTCGATTTTCTTATTATCCTCCATCATATACGTAAGTGATTCTCTGAAAATAGAATTACGTAGAGCATCAACATCGTCATCACGGTCAATAAACGATTTTATATCTATTGGTTGTTGATTTTCATAAGCATCTAATGCATCAGTTATCATGCTATCTACAATCTCATTCATATGGAGAATATTTACCATTTTTGCAATATGTTGTTTATCTGCTATTTCTGTTACAAATTTTGCGATGTCTTTTCCATATCGCCCTATTCTTGCCAGATATGTGATTAATTTAAGTGATGCTCCTACCGCTCGCATGTCTTTAGCCATTGGTTGATACATTGAAATGGCCTGTAAACAACAATGTTCAATATTTTCATCCATTTTCATTAACTTTTCTTTATTAGCATAGACCTTGCCAGCAAGTTTTACATCCTGGTTTTCAAGAGCAATAGTTGACTCACTCAGCATGCCCTGTGCAAGTTCACCCATTTCTAATACATCTTCTTTTATTTTTTTCAATTGTTCATGGAATTTCTCTACCATTTCTTTACACCTCTAATTTAACCAAATCTACCTGTTATATAATTTTCAGTTAGTTCCTCTTTAGGGTTTTCAAATATTTGTTTTGTTTCCCCGAACTCTATCATTTTACCCAGATACATATATGCAGTATAGTCACTAACTCGTGCTGCCTGCTGCATATTATGTGTAACAATAACAACAGTATAATTTTTAATAAGTTCTCGGATTAAATCTTCTATTTTAGCAGTAGCGATAGGATCAAGAGCGCTACATGGTTCATCCATCAAAATTACATCTGGATTAATAGCAAGTGCTCGAGCAATACATAAACGCTGTTGCTGGCCACCAGAAAGCCCCATAGCTGACTCATATAGCCTATCTTTTACTTCATCCCAGAGAGCTGCTTCTTTCAAACTGCTCTCAACAATTTCATCAAGTTTTTTCTTGTCGTTCATCCCAGCAACCCGGCAACCATAAGCTATGTTTTCATAGATGCTCTTTGGGAAAGGATTAGGTTTCTGAAATACCATGCCTACTGCCTTTCTCACTTCTACTTCATCAACACTTTTATCATAAATATCTTTTCCATCTAAAAGAATACTGCCTTCCACTCTACATAATGGAATGATGTCGTTCATCCTGTTAAGACAACGAATGAGCGTTGATTTCCCACAGCCTGATGGGCCAATTATCGCTGTAACTTTTTTCTCCCTAACAGACATATTAACATTTATTAGAGCTTGACTTTCATCATACCAGAGATTTAGATCTTTTACTTCCATTTTGTTTTTTTGAGCCATTTTTGTATCACCATTTCATGGTTTTTTTATAATGATTCCTTATGAGTATCGCTATCATATATACCACAATGACAAGCATAAGGAGTACTAGTGCAGTACCTGCTTGATTTGCTTCTGAATTTGGAACAGATGTTGCAAGGACAAACAAGTGGTATGGAAGTGCATTTACAGGTTCAAAAAATGATGATGGCATAATCCCTGAAAATGCTACAGCAGTAAACATAATAGGTGCTGTTTCACCCATCGCTCGCCCTATACCTAGTATTGCTCCTGTAATAACTCCTGGTGCTGCAGAAGGCAATACAACTTTTCTTATTGTTTGCCATTTTGTTGCACCAACGGCCAAAGAGCCTTCCCTCATCGACTGTGGAACACTTTTAAGTGCTTCTTCCGTTGTCCTAATAATTGTTGGAATTATCATAAACGCAAGTGTTATTTGACCAGCGATAAGTGAAAAACCATACCCAAGATATAAAACAAAAAATGCAAAACCAAAAAGACCAAAAACAATGGATGGTGTGCCATTTAATAGATCTGCACCAGTTCTAATGATTTTTGTTATTTTTCCTTCACGAGTATATTCTGTTAAATAAATTGCAGCACCAACACCGATTGGAAGAGCAAAAGAAATAGCACCTGCAACAAGATATAACGTTCCAATAATTGCAGGGAATATTCCGCCTTCTCTACCAAGTCTACTTGGCTCTTGTATTAAAAAATCCCAACTTATCGCACCAATTCCATTTGATATTATGTACCAGAGGATAATCCCAAGGATAACAATCACTGAAAGTATTGCTGCTACAATTGCTGTAAAAGCTATTTTTTCCATATGTTTTGCAGACAGTTTTCTTATAAAACGATGCAATAAAAGTGCAGTAAAAAGTACAACAGCAGTTATTACAACCCCAAATAACGCATATAGTATTGAGATACCGATAAGTGCAAGTAAAAAGTTTAGATATTTTTTGATTTTTTTAGTTAAATTGATGGGGAAAACTGGTTTTTTAACATGTGAAGAAGTTTGTTTCTCTTTTATTTTACCAAGTATAACTACTGCGCTTATGTTAATGATGAGCGTGATACATAATAAAAGGAGAGCAACACCAAATAATGCATGATAGTGACTGCTGCCTGCTGCAACCTCGCCCATTTCAATACCAAGAGTTGCTGTAAGTGTCTTTAATGGTGCAAATACATTTGTCAAAGGGGAGGGAATAAAACCATAT
>CAYLKT010000161.1:0-1196 GCA_964384305.1 uncultured Thermoplasmatales archaeon
ATATCATTGGATTTGCCATTCAAAACAAAATGACTATCAATTCTCTTTTGACTGCCCAGGTTGGAACCCATCCTTTGGTTACTGCCCCACCAACTGCTTATCCCCTCATAAAAGCAGCTGAGGTTGTTTCAAAGAACCTTTAATCTTTGTCATACTACAAGTTGCATTCAACTGGACTGATTCGTTCACTATATAAGTGAGAAAATAAGGATGGTGCAGAAGCATCGATAGAACTTATTCGTGAGTTCACCCGTTTAAACAAAGAATGTAAGACTGTTGAATGTATGTTTTATAAAAATTAAAAAAGATGACTAAGTCAATGGTACGTCTTTTCTTAGATCATCCTTCATTTTTCTACCGGTTTGTTTTTCCCATTCTTTGATTGTAATCGAGTGTTTATCCCGTATCCTATCTCCAATGCCAAGACCATTATATGCACAGAAAGGTATTATCCCTTCCAAGGTTGAATAATGAATACAGCAACGTTGTAAACGATCGATATTAAGGTTGAATGCATCCTGGAACCACATTGATCCGATAAACAGACTCTTATAATGAAATCCCCTAAGAGAATCGTAGTTTCCGCCTAAGGCCGCATCTTTCAGGAGTTTTTTCAAATTGAAATCTTTAGGTGCTTTTTCATAATCAACGAATTTATCAATGTTTTTATAAAAAGCAAGGCCAAGTCTTACTTTTTTGAGTGGGCCATGGATTGCCAATTTCCCGTTAACGAATTCCAATAGTCCTTCCACATCAATAAATCTAGTTACAGGTATTGGCTTTTTTCCATCCATAAACACATATGTTGCACCGCCACATCCAGGATGGGCAGTAAACTCAACTTGAGTTTCTTTTTTTATAATTTCGATTAATCTTGAAATAGGAAACACAAAAGGAACTGGATAAAAATCTTCTCTTGAAATCTGCCCATCAAATTCCTTTTCGATTTCTTTCATCATCATTACATAGTCTACTCTCTGCTTGTCTCTTTTTTCGTCTTTAATTTTTGTAACTCTGCCACAGAACGAAATTGGTTGAAAATTTAGGCCACGTACGACGTCCATATTATCAAGAGCGAATTGCACTATTTTCCCAGTTTCACATAAATTTTTTCCACCAATAAGGACTGGAACGAGAACGCAATGAAGTTTTGCCTTACGCATGTTTTCAATGGCTTGTTTATTTTTTTCTATCCA
>CAYLKT010000161.1:1296-2673 GCA_964384305.1 uncultured Thermoplasmatales archaeon
TCTTGCCTGGAGCATAAGTTCCCGAAGTTGGTCAAGAGTTGGTTCATATATCTTTCCTGATGCACCAGCATTCATAAAGCAATAACTGCAGCGTAAATTACATCTGTTTGTAATTAAAAGGTTTGTTAGAACGCTTTGAGACTTGTGCATGTCATATAGAGCCGGGTAATCGAATAACTTTGTTTTGACACCGGGAGCATCTTCCCCTGTTATTTTGTATTTCATCCACTTTTTGTAAAGTTTTGAGTCAGAAAAGTAGATGTCCTTAAAATATCCGTGTTTTTTGCATTCTTTTGTAATATACACTTTTCCTTTGTCTTCAACAATCTTCGCAGGTATTTTGTTTATCTTTCCTTCCTTATAGCATGCCGGACAGATCGATTCCGTTTTTTCCAATTCCTTCATCAAATCTACCTCAAAATGGAATTTAGGGGGCCTAAATATAAGACGATATATAGCTTTATCTATTAAATCATCGTAACTTCGTTTTATCTCAGGAGAGAATAGCTAGCGATGGGAGCGGCACAGTTTTATAGTATAGTAAACTATAAAAATCAATCCAAGCTTAATAACATCCTATATGGAAGAACCAAAAAATGACGAGCCTTCATGAAATGAAAGAAAAGGGCTACATCCCAAACAGAACATATACAAAAATGATAATAGGTGGTGGGCTGTCACTTGGAAAAGTACTCCTTACAAATCTTAGTGATTTAAAGAAATTGAGTACGCCCTCAACTGGAGAGAAGTTGTACAAAAGACCAACAAGAAGATATAGGGACTTTCCAAAATACCAAGGGGGTATGAAATATTGTAACTCGGATGAAAAATATCTCAGACCTACTCTTTATTGCAACTGCAGATCCCATGAAATAATAGCTCTTGCAAATCATCTTGGTGCTTTTAAAAAATCAGATTATGAATTTGCCGAAGCCGCATTCGAATGGGCCAAACGTAATATAACACTAGAGATGATAGAGATGGATCAGCTCTATGATACGTTGCAAAGAGGTACAGGGACTTGCATACATATCAACAATGTTTTTGTTGCCCTCTGTCGATGCGCCGGTATAAAAGCACGATATAAAATGTTTGCAGCAATAGAAAGTCAATCAATGTATGATGAAGTATATGATCCAATGATGCAACGATGGTATGATGCGCTTGGTTATTTTTCTTTGGAAGCAGATATCGAGGTTTATTTAGATGGCAAATGGATTGTTGCACATGCTGGCCCGGTGCCAGAAAGACAAGCAGCCATGCATGTTCCAATAACAAAGTTAGGTGAGGAATCAATTGGAACATGGTTCGATGCCCTTCCAGGAACAATGTTTTGGACTGAATCGATACCATATGGCATTGGCCTTACAACAAAGG
>CAYLKT010000162.1:0-2671 GCA_964384305.1 uncultured Thermoplasmatales archaeon
AAGGAGGGACAATCGGTAGGCGTTATGCTAGAATGGATGAAGTTGGAACGCCTTTCTGCATAACCATTGATCATGATACACTAAATGATAAATCTGCAACAATTAGAGATAGGGATACTACTAAACAAAAAAGAAAAAAAATAGATGAGATTATTGACTATACTAGAGGGATACTGAGTCTACGGTAGGCATTTGCTTTAATTGAAAGTTTACTTCTAGTTCGTCACCTGGATTTACTTCAACTTTGACTTTTTGCGGCAAGTATCCTTCTTTACTAGCAACAACTACATATGTTCCTGCTGGAACCTCTAATCTGTAATCGCCTCTTTCATCTGTTTTTGTTTGATAATGATTTACGGGTGTTATACTGTTCTCTGGATGTGCAACCACATTTGCACCAACGATTGGAGTTAAGCTGTTGTCTTCTGAAACGGTTCCATAAATTATTCCTATTTTAGTAGTTTCAGTAAAAACTGCAACTATTGATTTATCTGAATCCATTGTTACTTCAAGAGGGTTGTCCTCTCCAGAAGCATCTCCAGACCAACGAACAAATTTTAAGCCATTATATTCTTCTTCAACAGATATCCTGACCTCTGTTCCCTTTACGTATTTCACGTGTATTCTTCCATCTGTGGGTGTCGCCCCGTGATATGGAATCGGTTTAGGGTTCAAACTAAATACATTAAAGGCAAGCCCCCATGGATCCGTGTCCAATGTCAACTCCACTAGTTCTTCTGAATTTTTCTCTAGCAGAAAGTCAACCTTAGCTGTTAATTCAGGTTTTACCTCTGTTTCTTTGGAATCAGATTTGTAACCCTCGTGACTTACTTTAACTACATAATTACCTGCTTTGACATCTTTTAGCGCATAAAGACCATTTTTATCGGTATACGTCTTGTATACAAATTCATTTGACTCGATATCGTCTAGCTTAACATCGGTTGGTTTTATAAGACGTGCGATTACTTTTGCACCAGGTATAGGAACAGGGCGAGCTATTTCAGTTTGTCCACAGGCTTCACAGACATGACCCATTATAACACCGTATTCAGGTTCTTCAAGTTCCTTGATGTCAATAATGCGTATAGGAAGTGCACGGTTGTTCATACAAATTAAAAAATGTCGTATTGATAACATTATAGGAAGTTGTGCTGTAAATTCTACCCTGAGCCCATCTTGTTTATATTCGGGATCTAGATTTAATGGTAGATATGTATCGAAATGCATCCCCATTAGGTCTACACCGTTATCACCCTTGATTAAAAATATATCTGTCTTACTTGACTCGCTTCTAAATATTGTCCCTGTATCTCTAATTTCTTTGCTTATGCCAGAAGTTGATCCTTCTCCAGTTTTTGCTTCAGCTACTACACAAATAGATGTGCATAAAAATGCGGCTACAATCAGCATACTTATATATTTTCTATATTTCATTTTTAATACCTCTCTTTTTATAATTTATTTGTTATACATAATTATGTAACTAATAATTTATAAACATTTCTATATAAGTCGGCTTATTTTTATTTTACACTTTAAAATAGAAAAAATTAGAAAACAAAATTAATGATTTAAAAGTATTAAAATGTTTTAAGAGTTTTATCAATTATTCCAATGGCGCTGTCCACTTCTTCAGAAGAAATTACAAGAGGCGGGCGGAATCTAATTGTATTTGACCCACATGTAACAACCATAAGTCCATTTTGATATATTTTCTTTTGAAGCTCGTCTCTTTTTTCAGGTGTTGGCATATCAAATGCGCACATAAGTCCAAGTCCACGTGCATTTGTTACCGGCTCATATTTTTCAGATAGTTCTTTAAGGCCATTCAATAATCTTTTTCCTTGAACTTCTGCATTTTTTACTAGATTTTCACTATTTATTACTTCAAGATATTTTTGGCAGCGGACCATATCAACTAAGTTTCCACCCCAAGTAGAATTGAGCCTGCTTGGAATTTTAAAAACATTATCTTCGATTTCTTCGACTCTTGGTCCTACCATCATGCCACAGACTTGAGTTTTTTTACCAAATGCAATAATATCTGGTTTAAAGTCAAAGTGTTCGTGAGCCCACATCTTCCCAGTAAGTCCAACTCCAGTTTGTATTTCATCTAGTATAAACATCATTTCATGTTCATCACAAAGCCTTCTAAGTTCCAAAAAGAACTCTTTTCTAAAATGATTATCCCCGCCTTCTCCTTGTATGGGTTCTATTATAAGTGCTGCGATATCATCGGGATTTTGTTCTACTGCTTTTTCAATTTCATGTATTGCTTGCTTTTCCGTTTCTTCTACATTTGCTAAATTTCTTTCATTTAACGGAAATGTGATTTTTGGGTTTATAATTCTCGGCCAATCAAATTTTGGGAAGTATTTAATTTTATTTTGGTTGAATGTGTTTGTGAGAGAAAGTGTGTAACCAGTTCTGCCATGAAACGCTTCTTTGAAATGGATTACCTGAGTACCAAGTTTTTCACTTTTTCCTTTCTCAATGTTCTTCCTTACCTTCCAGTCAAATGCAGTTTTAAGTGCGTTTTCTACTGCAAGTGCACCACCACTTACAAAAAAGAGATGTTTAAAATAATCTGGGACTGCATAACGTCCAAAAGTATCAACAAATTCAGCCATCTCTGTGGTGTAAATATCTGAGTTTGTTGGTTTATTTA
>CAYLKT010000163.1:0-2625 GCA_964384305.1 uncultured Thermoplasmatales archaeon
TTCACAAATTCGTTTGCATTGGAACCCTTGAAGAACGGATTGATGAAATGATAGAGCGGAAGAAGAAGCTTGCTGATGCAATTATAGGTAGTGGTGAATCCTGGCTTACTGAATTATCAACAGATCAACTGCGAGAGTTATTCACATTGGGCAGCGATGCTGTAAGGGGGGAATAAGATGTCTTGGGGCTATTGGGAATATTATAAACCTGCAAAACCAAAAAAGGTAAAAAATGGGATAAAGGCAAAAAGCCAAAGAGGGGCAATCGGTGAGACATGGTGGTCAAAACGATGGATAGACACTCTGGAATCTTTTAATCTTTCTTCAAGACTTAGTCGAGGACGTTCGTATGCTAGGAAAGGGCAAGTAATTTCCATTAATGTCACAAAAGGCGAGGTTGTCGCAAAGGTTCAGGGAACACGGAAAAAACCATACGATGTGAAAATAAAGTTGAACGTACTTCCAGACAAAAAATGGGACAAGGTAACAGATATAATGGCATCAAAAGCAATTTTTGCAGCAAAACTTCTTGCTGGTGAAATGCCCCTTGACATTGAAGATGCTTTCAAAAATGCGGGTACCACTCTTTTCCCAAAAAACGAAAAAGAACTGAATACATCATGTTCGTGCCCTGATTGGGCTAATCCGTGTAAGCATATTGCAGCGGTTTATTATCTACTAGCAGAGCGATTTGATGAGGATCCTTTCCTTATTTTCAAGCTTCGAGGTAAAACTAAGAAAGCGGTTATAAACAAACTCAGGGAAAAACGGTGTGTAACAGAAGGAGATGATAAGAAAATCGCATCTAAAAAGATTGATTTGGAAGGGAGAGAGCGAAAAAAACTTGAAGAATGCTTGGATCATTTCTGGCATATTGGAAAAGAAATCGAGTCTTTTTCATTGAATCCAGCCCCTCCAGAGGTGCAGAATGCAATTCTAAAGAGACTTGGAGATGCACCGTTTCACATAGGAAAATCCAATGTTGCTTCATTACTCGAAAAGGGATATGATATTGTAAGTAAAGTTGCTCTTCAGAAGGCATATACAGAATTCCAAGATAGTTCGCATATAATTGAAGAAAATAAAGGAGCGGAAATAAAATGATAAAAAAATATTTCAAACTTTTGCTGGGTCTATCAGTACAAAAGAATGCATATTTTCGCTTTAAAAAATTAACAAAAATGTTAAGTTTGTAATGTGGTATAAACGATGTAAATTAAACGCCTATTGCTAACACAGTAGATGACCAGATTGGAGTGGTAGAATCAAAAAAGGAAGAGTTGAGAGACAAGCCCTGGGGCGGTAAACAAAAGTACTTGACTGTCTATACTAGTTCTTGAGTATCAACTCATCACAGGATGGATGAGGTATAAAAATGGAAAAAAATGACAATTTAAGAAATGCAGGTAGAGAATATGGTCTTACTTTTAGTCGAGATCGTTCATATTTGATGGCTAAAAAAAGAATTTATAAAGCTCGAAAATGCCCTGTTTATGAATGCCTAATAAATCCCTCTTGGAAAGAAGAAGGATTTGCAAATATTTTACTTTCTCGTAAGCAGCCAGATAATAACATAATTTTCGGAGCCTATTTGGTAGACACATACTGTCTTGGATTGAAAAACACCTTCTGCAACGTTGGTTTTACCTTATCAGAGTATGAGGATGAATTGAAAGCAGGAATTTACAGAGATAATGATCCAATCGATTGCCCAGTTTCCTTAATTCATCAAATTATCTACGGGGCAATAGAATATGCAGCAAATCTAGGTTTTAAACCACAAAAAGATTTTAATCTGTCGAGATACGTTCTTGAAGAACAAAGTGAGATTGAGGAAAGTACACCTGTGGAATTTGGCAAGGATGGAAAGCCATTCTATATTTCAGGCCCATATGATGATGTGGATTCAATTATTGAACAACTTGAAGGAAAACTAGGAAAAGAGAATTTTCATTTCTTGATAGGTGAGCAGCTTTAGAGATTGGATATGCAAACAAATAAAATGCGTATCATCATATCAAAAATGATATGACTGGAAAATCAAAAAGATGGCGCTTGTGGCAGTCAAAACTTGGTGTTGGAAAAGAGCGGGACATTTCTTTTTCCATTTTCTTCCCAAATTTATCACCTATCTTATTTAGTTTCTCACCTTTTACTCAGTCGTACCAGAGATATTTACGGCATTTTAGTCTAATATACTAGACATATTTTGTCATGTAACTCCCTAAATGTCATAGAAATGTAACTCTAAAATGTGCTATCCATTTTCACAACAACCGCATCACTTTCTCCCAATTTAAAAATCAGCAGATGATTCGAATTGGAATCATATTTTCCAAGTAATATAGACTAAGCATATATCCATACTTCATGACCATTTTCCAGGCAACCCCCGTATCGCGAGCTGCTTGAGCTATTGATTTGTTTTTGTCTTCCGTCCAAAGTACGAATTTTAGACGGTATTGAACCGTCTCATCATCAAGTATGTTTTTCATTGGTTTTCCACCTGTGAAAACAGATTGGAAATCCAATTTGGATTATGACACTTTGGAGTTACAAAAATATGACACTTTGGCTGTTACACGACACATATTTAGAAACACGATCGCACAAAACCATAAAAGT
>CAYLKT010000164.1:0-2612 GCA_964384305.1 uncultured Thermoplasmatales archaeon
CACATTTATCCGCAGCCGATGCAGCAATTATTGCAATATTAGGGTGAAGTTCTCCCGTTTTAACCGCTACCCATCTTCCACCATGAGAACGAAGAATAACTGGGCTTTTGAGGGGGTGTTTTGACACATAATCTCCCACAATACCATTAAGGCTACCCTCTATTCTCGTTACCGTACCATCTTTGATGTAGTCAATAACAGGCTCATGCACACCAAATAATGCAGTTTGTGCTAACCTGATATTTTTAACACCTAACCTGCTAATTTCTTCAAGTGCCAAATTAACAACATAATCACCGTTTCGTAATTGATGATGAAAAGATATTGTTTGACCGTCTTTTAATTTACAATTTTCAAGCGCCTCTTTTAGACTCACTATCTTCGATCTATCAGGATACTTTTTGGCGCCCTTAAATGGTTCAAACTTTCTACCTGCAATTTCTGTTTCTATCATTCTTCCAGCTGCGTTATTTACCTTCATTTGTTCACCAGTGCTTTCTTTATGTGAAAATCAATAAAATCGCAATGATGAACGATAATCGCCTCAGGGCTTCTCTCAATGTTATCTCCTTCATGAGAATGAGCATAGATAATATGAACCACTTCCTTAGGTAAACCAAATTCCTCAGCCAGCTTGGAACCAGAAACAGGATGCCTCATCTTTTTGCCGAAATCACTTTTCACAACTTTTCCATCTACTATATCATACTCCAGAAGTTTTCCAACATCATGCAGAAGCGCACCTGCAATTAAATAATCCTGGTTGATATCTTCTTCTCTTTGATCCATTACTGCTTTTGCAAGATGAGCGATTCGTTTTGTGTGATCCGTAAGTTTTCCGGAATTCTCAAAAAGAAGCGTGAAAGGTACTTTATCCAAGCTCTTCCATCCACCACGATCGGCAGCTTCCTTCCAACCCCGCACGACCTTTTCTTTAATATCTGCATTTTTGATCCAGTTTAATTCTTCAGAAAAGATAGTTTCGATATCCGATTTCTCTACCATGTTGTCCCCCAAGCCATTCTTCTGTAATCTAGAAGTCCGTTATTAAAATTACCTTTAGGTTTGGAGGATTTTAAAATAAGTTAAAAAACAATCTAATGAAAGCTAAAATTTAGAAAAATGAGTTTAAGCCATTCCGGCGAGTTGCTTTATTCTTATGTTAACTACAAAGATTTCCATTACGGATTTCATCTCGCTGAGTTCTTGTTGCGTGCTTACTTCACTAACAATTCTCATTTTTTTTCACCACCTTTCCTATGTTATACTCTGTAAGTGATAATATTTAAATGTTTTGTGTAATAATGCCAAAATAGACAATAACTTTCACAGTGGAATAACAGAAGTAAACCTTTTGGTAACAATGATGGGTGGGAGAAGAAATGATTTAGAGGGGGTAATTGGATGGGTAATCTCTAAAATAGGTTTAGCTTCAGCCCTACCCATTTGTTGCCATAGAAAGGAAAACAATGGGGTTTTAAGTGCCTTTTTCGCAGATAAATATGTATACGTGTGTGCAGGTCACAACCTATCTACATTAAATTTCAATAATCGTAGTAGTCCCCATAAGAAATTGCGCTAATCTTCCAACACCCATTCCAAAACCTGCCCTTTCGTATTTCGCATTTTCAAACAATTTAAAATATGGTGAAAATGCATCAAAAATGATTTTTTCAGCATCCTCATCGGTTTCCACGTCACTTTTTTCCACAAGCCTACTTTTTAGCTGTTCATACATTGTTCCATTGTAAAATCTGTATCTTATTCTTTCTGCATCGACCTCCCTTCTCGACGAACCGAATGTTTCACCTGCAAATGGCAGTAAAAAATCACAACATTCAACAACAGATTTGGGAGTATTTTGGGTTTTACCTCGTTTCTCATACATGTTAAAATATTTTAGTTTCTCAGGATAATCAAAAACAGCAACAGGAACGGGCATATCTTCAAACATTCCACATACAAATTGTTCTTCAGTGCTTCTAAAATCATCTCCCCAATTAATTGAGATTCCGTTTTCATTAAGCATGTCAATTATATCAGTATATGATACCCGAGGATACTCTATTTCTAATAGATATTTGAGTCTGGCAATGTTCTTATTATTACACATCTCGTTTTTATTGAAAAATTCCAGGGAGTTTTTGATCATATATCTTATCATCTCTTCCTCGAAATCAATCAACTGTTTCTGAGACAAGTTTAAATGTTCCATTTCACAAAGAAGGAACTGGTTGCAATGACGTCCATCTCCAGCTTTTGGTTCATCCCGGTACGATGTCTGCATCATATATACTGCCTCCACACCATTTTTTATAAGATCTTCTTCCGCCATTATTTGCCTTGTTTGTGGCAACATGAGAAATTCTTTTTGCTTATCGAGCCAGTAAGTTGTCGGCGCGTTTTCACATGAACCAGCAAAAGAAAACTGGTTATATCTCACTTCAGGTATTTCTTTTATCTTGAAAAAATTCCTGATTTCCTCCAAGACAAATCCGTCGAATAAAATTTGTTTTTTTCTATCCATTTATTTTCACCTAAAAATGTAGAATGGGAGAAAAATTATTTAAAATGTATATGAACATTTATAACAAAACAATACATTAATGTTA
>CAYLKT010000165.1:0-2595 GCA_964384305.1 uncultured Thermoplasmatales archaeon
TGATATTTACCAAGGTCGCAGTCATTGGACTGACCTGAAAGACCTTCTTTTGAAATTGAGAAACAAGATTACCAGCGATAGTGAATAAAACAGAAATCTAAGCAGATAAATTCGCATATTTTTTTATCCATCAATTGCTTTTATGTGAATGTTCATTCCTTTTATCCAAACAACTGGAACAATGTAACTTAGAGCGGGTATAATCAATTGGGTTTTTACCACATTGTCTACAAAGTCCTTTGGCCACCCTTTCCTTTTCGTATATCTTGTTCAGTTCCTCTCTTTTTTTCAGACAATCGGGGCAATAGCGAATCCATCCCTCAGGTCTTGGTTTACCACAGTCATAGCAAAGACCTGCCTTCAGTCGTTTCTCACACCATTCTTTATGGTATTCTCTTTTACAGTCTTTACAGTAACTTGACAACAAATCTTTTTTTGTTACATCCGCATCAAATCGGGTTCCATCAAGTATTCTTTCACATCGGGGGCATTTCTTCATTGAACAACACGCTTACTTTTATCTATTGATATGCTAATTAAGGTTTTCTAGGGTTGGTTTTTTAAAGAAACATAATAAATTCCCAAAAACGCACTTTTTCCCACTATTCCCAATTATCCACACAAAGATATAAAAATAACGAAGAGTATATGCTGGTTGGTGAGATTTCGTGAATATAGAATCTTTAATATGTCTAAAATCAACAAAGCCAAGATATTTCAAAATAAACCTTTTTGGAGTATCTTTTGAGATTGCGGGATGTGTAGAAATAAAAGAATAGGATAATTAGGATTAGAACCTTTTTATCCTTCCTTTCTTTAGGTTGGTTTTTATCACTATAATTAGATGATATTGAACAATTGTTACCCATATTTTACTATTTTTGCATATGTGTAAAATATAATTAATACTTTCATCAACCCCATATCTAGGTTTTTATCTTATCGACTCCCTTGTTTTTAATAAATTAAGGTCGTGGTGGTGTTATATTCTTAGTTATAAGTTGATTAGTGAATGTTGGGGGAAAAAAGAAAACCCAGGGCACACCTCTCATATATATCTTTTATTTTCACTATCCAATAGGGAAAACAATAATATTATGATCTATGTTACAATTATTGAGGTAACTGGGGAAATGACTACAAGAGAGTTTAGAGATCCAATATATCGTTTTGTATATGTCACTCCTTATGAGTTAAATATAATCGATTCCCCTTATTTTCAGCGATTGAGGTATATACATCAACTAGGATTAACTTATTATATATACCCTGGAGCAACTCATAAGCGCTTTGAACACTCCTTAGGAACTATGGAAATTGCTACTAAATTATTTGATATTTTAAAAGAAAAGAACAGGGACATTTTTATTAAAGATAAAGAGACAGGTGAAGGTTTATTTAAAGATGATGATGAAATAAAGAGATATAGGCAGATATTAAGAGTTGCTTGTTTACTACACGATATTGGGCACTATCCCTTTTCTCATAGCGCTGAATCTGTTTGGGGAAAAAATCATGAGATTATGGGTAAAGATATTATTCTTAGTAAAGATATGAAAAAAAGAATAGAAAAATGCCCATCAGGTATGAATATCAAATCTGAGGAAATTTCTTTTATTGTATCAAATAAACCTGAAACTAGCGACGGACGTCTTCATTTTTTACAGCAAATTTTAACAGGTGATTTAGGGGTAGATAGAATTGATTATCTTGTTAGAGATTCTCTACATACAGGCGTTCTTTATGGCATGTTTGACTATCATAGATTACTAGATACTTTCGTAGTCTATAAAGAGCAAGAAGAAACAATGCTTTGTTTAGAAAGAGGTGGAGTTCATGCTGCTGAAGGGCTTATCTTAGCAAGATATTTTATGTTTTCTCAGGTTTACTATCATAAAACCAGAAGTGCTTATGATATCCATCTGAAGGAATATATGAAAGAATTTAAGAATTTTTCAGATAAAGAAAAAATAGATTATACTGATGTAAAAAACTTTCTCGGGTTAAATGATTTTTTTATCCTTAATCAAATGACAAAAGATAGTAAATTGAAAAAAGGAGAAAAAAGAGGAGAATTAGCTAGATTAATTTTAAATAGAAATCATCATCGAAGAGTGGATCAACTTGACAGCGAAGATCTTGTAATTAGTGAGAGTCCTGAAAGAATTTATGATAAAATTGAGGAAAAAATATCTAAAAAATATAAAAATGAAGTGCAGAATGGAGATATTTTATTTGATAGATCTATGAAAAAAACAAATAAATTTGAAGAGACTTATTTTGATATATATGATGATGGAGAGTTATCACATATTTTTAAAGAGTCGAAATTAATAGAAAGGCTAAAGAAGATAGATTTGTTTCGAATATATGTTGCAAAGGGGAAATTGGGGATGGGAAAAGACATAAAAAAATTCAGAAAAGAAATAACTAAAAAATATATGCGGGGGGGTAAGTAGTTGGCAGATGATAAGAGCGTAAAATTACTTTTACATATCATTGATCAACTTTATCAAAAGAATAAACAATCTGGGGAAACTACAATTCAAAAACTGGTTTATTTTATTATAAAATCTAAACTGCATTCTTTCCCCT
>CAYLKT010000166.1:0-2586 GCA_964384305.1 uncultured Thermoplasmatales archaeon
CGGGGGACATGCCGGCCAAGCTGGCATTTCTGCCACATAATTTACCATTTCAGATTTCATTGCATTCCTCTCCACATCCCCTCCCCTCCTCTCTTTTTTCTTTTTTAATTATTCAATACGACAGTCTTTTTTAATAATACAACATATATGCTCTGTAAATCATGCAAAGGCAACTATCATCATTTGATATCTATGTAGCCGTATCTGAATTCCAGAAGTTCATAGGATGTCGTATAGAAAAAATATATCAACTATCTCGTAGCGAGATACTAATTAAAATTAAAAATATTCAAACTAAACAAAAAGAAAATCTCTATATTAGAAATGGGGAACTGATTTGTACCACACAAAAAAATCTGGAAACACCTTTGAAACCCTCGACTTTTGCGATGACTCTAAGAAAATACCTGCTCAACGGAAGGATAATTAAGATAACACAACATGAATTTGACAGAATAATTAAACTAAAAATAGGAAAGAAAGAAGGAACTTATGCTTTGGTTATTGAGTTTTTTTCAAAAGGCAACATTATACTCGTAAATCCAGATGGTGAGATAATACTACCATTAATTAGGCAGCATTGGGCACATAGGAAGGTGAAAGGTAGGGAAAAGTATGCACCTCCGCCACCCCAGACAAATCCTTTTAATTTAACAAAACAAGGTTTTTCAGATCTTGTTAGAAAAAGCAATGCAGATCTAGTGAGAACTCTTGCAGTGAATGTTAATCTTAGTGGAACAATTGCAGAAGAAATATGTATGAGAGCTGGTGTTGACAAAAAAATAAAAATTGAAAATATTGATGATGAAACAATTACAAAAACGTTCGATGCTTTGATAGAGTTTTTAGAAATTTTTAAAGAGAAAAAGTTTGAACCTGTTGTTGTAAAAAAAGAAGGGGCAGTTGTTGATGTTCTTCCGTTTAAATTTGATAGTTATAAGGATTATGATTTTGAAAAAACGGATAGCCTTTCAGGAAGCTTTGAAGAGTTTATCGGAGAAAAAAAGGTAGAAGAAAAGAGAAGGGAAAGCAAAACGGAAAAAACTATTGGCAAACTCAACCGTCAACTTGCTCAACAAGAGAAAGGTGTTAAAAAATTTGAAAAGAAAATTGAAATCAAAAAAATTGAAGGAGATTTGATTTATCTCAATTATCAAGAAATTGAAACTCTTTTAAAAGAGATAAGAGAGATTCTAGAGCTAAAAGAGAAAACCTGTGAAATTGAAAGAATAAATCAGATGGGAATTGTCGAAAAATTTGACCCAACTGATAACATGCTTGTCGTGAAACTTAAAGATGCTTCTGGCAGTATTTCCAATGTTAAACTTGATTTTAGGAAAACTGTCTCTGAAAATGCTGAAAAATGTTATAATGACAATAAGAAACTGCGCAGTAAGTTAAAAGGCGCAGAGAAAGCCATTCTCATAACAAAGGAACATCTCGAACTTGCTATGAAAAAAGATGGGTTGGAAAAAGAAAAACGACAGGAAAGAATGGTTGTAAAAAAAGAAAAGCAATTCTGGTTTGAGCGTTATCGATGGTTTGTTTCTAGTGATAGTAATCTGGTTGTTGGTGGACGCGATGCTAAAACTAATGATCTAATTGTTAAAAAATACCTGAAAGAAGGAGATAGATACGCTCATGCCGATATTCAAGGAGCCCCTAGCATAATTATTAAAAGCAAAGGAGTTGACGGTGAAAATATTCCTATTTCTGAGCAGACACTTAGTGAGGCGTGTATTTTTGCATCATCTTTTTCTAAGGCTTGGAAACAATTTGCAGAAGCACAAGCCTATTGGGTCCTTCCTGAACAAGTGAGTAAAACTGCCCAAAGTGGAGAATTTGTTCCCCATGGTGCTTTTATCATCCGCGGTAAACGTAATTATTATAGATGTAAATTAGAAGTCGCTGTTGGACTAATAACAATAGAAGATTCTGTAAAGATTATGTGTGGCCCAGTTGATGCTGTTAAAAAGACATCTGACAGATATGTAGTTCTTGGACCTGGCAGTATGAAAAAGAATGAGATTGCACATAAACTTAGTAAGGTATTTGATGTAAGTGTTGATAGTGTTGACAGGGCTCTTCCACCAGGTGGAGTAACAGTGGTTAAATCAGTGGGTGTTGAGTTATGAAGGTTATCTTTAAAGATTTAAAACATGGTGAAATTAAACTTATGCCAGAGAATCTTGATGACATCTGGCACCTTTACAACATAATTGAAGAGGAAGATCTAGTAAGAGCACTAACTTATAGAACTGATGAACAAAAAGATGACAAAATAAGATCTAAGAAAGTAGAAAAAAAACGTATGAAACTAGGGCTAAGAGTTTCCGAAGTCAAATTTCATGAGTTTTCAGATAGATTAAGAATTCATGGTACAATAGAAGAAGGACCTCAGGACCTTGGTTCGTTTCATACATTAAATATTACGGCAGATAAAATGGATAGTTTTTCTATTGTAAAAGAAAAATGGAAACATTATCAACTTGATAGGATTGATGAAGCGGTGAAACTTCGCAATCAACCGATTCTAACATTTGTCTCTCTTGACGAAGACACAGCAACGGTTGCAGTTTTAAGACA
>CAYLKT010000167.1:0-2583 GCA_964384305.1 uncultured Thermoplasmatales archaeon
AAAGCATTGTAAAAGATCATGAAATAATTAGCGATGATGGAACGTTGATTAAAGGCGTTGTTTATTCTCAGGCGTGTCAGTTAAAAGAAATATATAACTTAATAAAAAGAAAATTTGATATTGAAGAGGGCGACATCTTTATAAACCAAGAAAAAGGCAGAATAGAAATTGGTATTTGGGTACTGGAAAAGATTGCCGGGGATCTTAAAAAACAAGGATTTCAATGCTTCATGGTCGAAGAGTATCCAACTGCAGATTCTTTGGAAGTTGAAAGGGCACCAATGCCCCTTTAGTGCTGTCCGCATATCCCCAGTACACCCGAATGTAAAAATATGAGAAAGAAACCATGTTTAACAGGAGATAAAATACTCTAAGAACTATCACTTTTTGACTTGTTTTTATCTTTTTTCAGAGAAAGAACAATCTTTCTTTCCTTTTTACTAAGTTTTACATCAAAAACCTTAGATATGTTACTAAGTTCTTGATAACTAAAAATCTTAGTTTTCTTACTTTGAACCATTGACTGGAAGGCTATCTTGTTTTTATCTGATAAATAGTAGACTGAACGTCTCTTGATCTGAGCACGCTCAATCATAGGGAGATACCTCTTTAGTCTGCGAAGTCGTGCATAATTTTCCTCTGTTGAATTAACATATCCATTTTTCATTAATTCTTTTAAAATTAATAGAGATTTACCTTGAATACCTCTCTCAGGATATTGATGATTAGGAAGATCTCTTGTATAGTAATATACGAGTTGGAAACTTAATCCTTTTTCTTTAGATATTTGATATTTTGTTTTACCACGTATTACTTGTTCTCTGATTTGTTGTATGGTTTCTTTTGAAAACTTTCTAGGTTGTTTCATACTAGGAATGTCCTTAGTATGTTTAGATCTACCATAAAGAACAAGTTCACGAGATTTTTGAATAACATCTTTTGATAATGGTTCAGCCATCATTTGCTATGTTAAAAACTGTTATAAAAAGTTAATTGGTAATAGATTTTTTGGACAACATTTAATACAAAATTATTCTAAAAATATTTTGAGTTTTGGAAAATAATAACTTTTTGATAACTATAGTTTTACAGTGAAACTATATTTAGCCAATTAAAACTTTTTATCTTACTTTATCTTAACTTAAAGCTTGATTTGAGAAACAGCAATTCATGATTAGTTTTTATTTTTTTCAAAGCGAGTCTCAATCAAATTGTTTAATTTTTTTCTTGATCTATTTACAATTGTCTTCAGCAGTTCAAGAAAATGTTCTTTCCATATTAGATCCTCTTTAAACAATGGAAGAAATATGATATCGATTTTATTTTCTGCATACATCTTTTTTCTATATTCAAAATCAGAATTCTCAGACTCATAGATCTCGATATAAATTTTTATATCTGTAAGATAGAAATCAGGTGTCCAAAGCCTTGGTCTATCTCTTTCATCTTTCACAAAAACAGGATATTCAAACTCATATGAAATACCAAGTTCATCAAGATATCCAGCAACATCTCTTTCAGCCGGGGTCATCTTAGACCAGTCTTCTATTTCCATCTCTTTTCACATTCCTAATAATCTTTTATTGTTTTTTTATCTTTGCTAAAATTTTGCCCCAGTTAATGTTTTTGTATCTTTAATGCCTTCAATTGTTCTAATTTTATTTAACACGATATCTCCAATATCTTCAAAATTCTCTGCATGTATTTTAGCAATGAGATCGTATTCTCCAAAGAGAGGATGTAATTCAATGATTTCTGAAACCTTTGAGAGTTTGTTATATACACCATGTTCTTTTGCAGGTGCAGCGCTTATCAGTACAAAACTTATAGCCATGTTTATTTCTCCGTTTTCTTCATTAGATAAAAACTTGTAACAATTATCCTTTTAAAAACCATATCCCAAAAAGTCCTATGTTTCTGCCTTTGGTTTTATCGCGATTATAGTGTTTATACTTAGACAACCTAGCCCTTGTGCAGATTCAACTGTTATAAACCCGGCATCATGGTCAACATCCTTAACAGTACCGACAACAACATAAGATTTTTCATCACCTGGCTCTTTTGTAACGATTTTGCAGTATTTACCAATTAATTTATCCACACATCTCTGGTTCATATTATTCCTTCTGAAACATATTGGATGGAGAATCCTTATTCTGTTGTTTTATTTCTCTGTAGTATGTTTATGTAGTAAAGCCAGTTATCAACATTATCTTTTTTTACTCTTTTTATCCTTATCATCCAAATCGTGATAATATTTGACACTATCACTATATAAATCCTTCGTGTCAAAATGTCAAAATGAGAAAAACTATGTCCTTGTTTATCCTAAAAAAGAATTCGTTTTATGTTTTTTCAGTCATCCTCATATCCAATAGGATAAAGAACGCTTTTGGGGTTAAAAGCCCCCATATAAAAAATGGTTTTTTGATGAGTTTAACAGGAGTAAATCACTTCAGACAAGGCGCTGGTGGGCGTACGGCATATGGGTTAAATTCCACAACATATGAAAGGCCGCAAAGAATACCTTTAAACTTGGTTGTTTTGGTACTGCCCTTCATTAAATTACCTTAAACATCGCCA
>CAYLKT010000168.1:0-2574 GCA_964384305.1 uncultured Thermoplasmatales archaeon
CATAATCAATTATCCCCCATCCACTCATCTAAACTTGTTGGTTTTGTATTTTCTTTTCTCCATTCGTTACATATCTTTATAAAAGGCTGTATTTTTTCAATAAATTCTTCTAAATTAATGAAGATTTTTCCTTGACTTTTCCAAAGCTTATGTGGTATTTTGAGATATCCCAGTTCTTCAATATGATATTCATCCATAATAATTTCCATCACAACTTGAGGTGGACGGGTAATCATTTCTCTACGTTCAGTAGTTTTTACCAACCTAGTTTTTAGATGACAACAAGTTTTTCGCTCCCCTTTACACTTGCCAGCATATACAATTTTATTGGGAGCTAATTTAAAAGGATAAATAGATATGTCATCGCAACTGATTTTTTCCTCATGGATGGTTTTTTCATATTTTGGTTTTTGAGTATTTTGCTCATTTTTCATTTTTTCACACCTGATTTAAAATTTAAATTTTATTTCTGCATCTGCAATACAACATCTTGCATCTGCCTGTTGAATCGTTTTTGCCAATGAGTAGGTAAATGACATGCATTAAGACAAATCAAACTACCCATTGATTCCTTTAGGTGAGCACCACAAGTAGGACAGATATATTTTGAATAATCTAATTTTTTCCAGATGCTGTTTTCAAAGTCTTTATCTTCTTTCAAATTATCTTTTTCTGGTTCAAATCCCAACATTATTCTTCCTCCGATATTAATCAAGATTGTTGCCATAAACTTTTTTCAGTATCAAATTCTACCCCATGTTCTTTAAAAATATTTTTAATATGATTTTCACCTAGTTGTAATGTATCATCTAATATTGCTATATCATTTCCAAATTGTACACCACTAAGAATATCTATTGCCATTTGTTTTTCCCAATCTTTAAAGAACTTAAAAGAAACGTTGCCCACAACATATTTGCAATATCTCTCGTGCAAATCAATATTTTTCTTTCTCAGTTCAACAATTTCTTCCATTATATCTTTTGGTATTTCTGTCATTTTTTCCTCCCATCATCTATCTCTATCTGTTTAATCTTCTGTGCCCTGAAAAGACATTTCTCTTCGTTATTAATCCAAACAGTTCTGCCATCCTCACTTATCTTAATTTCCAAAAATTCAACGTCTACTACATCTTTAAAAGAACCAGGATTTGATATATCTGTTAGGTCTTTCATTGTTTTCCCTCCTTTCTTCGCATTCTACCAAATGCATGTAAAAAACTTATGGAGCTTTTTATCGTTTTAATGTCATCAACTTTTTCTGCAATCTTTTCAAGATTCTCAAGATACCCAAGATTATCTTTACAATCAGTAATCCAATCTCTTGCAATATCTTTTAAACATTCAACTAAATCATAATAGCCTCCGAAACCTTCTAAACCAAGAAGCCTATCAAGTTCTTCCCAATCTTTACGTTTCATTATTCGTTTCCCCTTAAATATTTAAACAAAGCATCAGGGTCTCCATATCTATCTAATTCTTTTTCACTAAAAATATTGCTCAATGGCATTTTGTTAAATATCATCCATTTCATTTCTTCAACTTGACGAAATGCATCAAGAAAATCTTCCTTATTTTTAAAGTCTGTTGTATCAAATTCTATTTTAGCATACATCTTTTTCACTTCCTCCTTTATGTTTCTTTTTTTCTAAAGCAAGTCCTCCATCTTATTGGATTAGATGTACCAAATCGTTCGACAATCCTATCAGATTCCAAGTCCAACAAGGGATAGGAAATAGTATAGGAACTCACCCCCAATTCTTTCGCAATCCTTTTTGACAAAAAAGAGAAATCTCTTCCAGATTTTTCGTATCTCTCTTTGAGATGATTGCAAAGTTTGTCTTTTGTATCCATGGATATCAAATTCTTTTCCCCTTGTTTTTCTTTTTTTGCAAAGCATGTCTTCCATCTTATTAGATTAGTATTGCTGAATCGTTCGACAGTTCCCTTGACTTCCAATTCACGTACAGCATGCGTAACAGCATGTGAACTTATTCCTAGCTTTTTCGCAACTTCCCTAGTCAAAAAATAGACATCTTTTCCAGATTTATCGTACCTTTCTTTCAAATGCTTGCGAAGTTTGTTTTTCGTAATCATAGATATCAAATTCTTCTGATGATGATTTCTTCTTTTCCTGAAAGTCCTGGCAGGCTGTCTTCCATGAATGAAAATAACTCTTTTCTAGTCATATCCTTTTCAATATCCCCATACTTTACATGATAGCTATGGATAACGGCAACTCCCTTTACTTCTTTCGGCAAATCCATATCATCGAAACTGACCTGAGAGTTCAAATATTCCCTATGATATCGTTCGACAACCTCTCCAGTTATTTTATCTTCCTTTGCAATTTTATTCTTGACACCTTCTGGGAGAGAAGCAATTTTCTGAGCCACCGAAGGAACAATTTCTTGCCTTCGCAATTGTTCCTGAATTGGTTTTGGAAGTTTTTCCAGTAGAGATAAACCCTTACTTATAATAGATGGATTTATCCCTGTGATTTCTGAGATTTCTTTCTGCGTCTTTCCCTGTTTCATCAATTCCTGAAATGCCTCAGCTTCAATAATCGGGCTGT
>CAYLKT010000169.1:0-2572 GCA_964384305.1 uncultured Thermoplasmatales archaeon
CATTCACTATTATCCCACCACCATTGTGGCGGATCTGTAAGATATAAGATTCCAACGTGACTAATTCCCTTGTTAAAAGCTTCTCCAACTGTGTCTCCAAGGATGATATCGCGTGGTACGCTTTGCGCCCAAACTGCTCCATACCATGATGTAGGCCATGGGTCCATTATTTGAAATGACGTTCCATGTCTTATTATTGCAAGATGTATATATTTGGTTGCCATTAAACAGGCATTGGTTATATATCCTGCCGAGTGAAGATTTTCTATTGAATCATCAATTTGAGTTCCGTTAACTTCAACAGCACCGATTTTACTTAGTAATAAAGTGTTTATCATACCATCATAGTAATCTTGTGTATCTAAGAAACCCTCTGGCACAATTTTTCTTACAATCGGCGTAATAGATAATAATTTGCTTATTTTATCCATAATTGGTTTTTTTGCAGCTGCAAAGTCAAGCCCGGTCCTGATAGGGCCGTTCATATTTGGGTTACCTAAAAATGCAGGTAAAATACCATGGATATCCATTGTTAAAGTATCTGGTTCTTCAGTTGAACCAAGATAAAATTCATACATTCTCCAGGGATTTGGATCATCCTTATTGTAAAAGTACTGAGTCAAACCACCATCTTTATGATATCCATGTGCAAAATGATTCCAAAGAAGAACACCATTGTTGACATTTTCAACTACTGCATCAAAATTAGTTGAATCTGCATTATCATAACCTCCTTTTTCAAGATACGAAGATAAAACATCAGAAATACTCATATCTGGAAAAATACTTCCTTCTTCATTTATATACGATGATACACCTTGATCAATAGGACTCAGAGTATTGGTTACACCAGGAACCAACCCATCGGCACATTGATAAGTGAAACCCCAGTATTTGCTTGACCTTTCATTGAAACGATGTTCATAATGAATAAAAGTATTTGAAACAGGATATGTCATTTTTTCTTCCTGTGAAGGTTTATCAATTTTAAAACCTCCTAAAAATCCGTTACCCCATGGTAAAATATTTCTTCTGTGACTGACACTCCCATTCCACATATTTACTCCATCGGGATTCATACCGGGATTTACAAATATAAGCGCTGGATAAAACATATTGCGCGAAATCCAGTATGCAGTATCAACAGGAGAACCGAAAAATCTTCCATAATTGGCAGGTCCAAAGAAAACACGGTCCCAAGTAGCACCAATGTTAAATTGACCTGCTATGGTGATAATCGACTCTTTACCCTTTTTATCAAAGCCATAATCATCTAGAAAATTATATACACGTTTACCTGTAAGATACATTTCAGCTGTTGTCGGAGAATTTGGAACAGGATTCTCTGATGCTTTCTTCCAAAATTCATTATGCCATACTACAGCTGATGAAAGTTCTGGATGATTTTCTATCAAAAGCAATGGCGTTCCATGATGAGCAGCACAAAAGGCAGATGGACCGATAAATAAAGAATTTGGCATTTCGAGATCAGCATTTGCTACTCTTTCATAAACATACCAAGGTTTCCATGAATCAATTGTAGAAATTACGACATCATTGCTTCCAGTATTATCACGTATCGCTTCGTAAACATCTTCATGCGTTTTATAATTGTCTTTTATGTCTGCGATTCCTTTTAATTCATCTTCAACGTCCTTAGATAAATGATTGCCTACATTCATAATATATATTTTTTCGACACCAAGGCGATAAAGCGCATCTATTGTATCTTGTGACACTTCTTTTTCAGAGGCATATAGTAAAGGAATGTTTAATGTTGAAGCAAGTATTGATCCTTCTGCAGCATTTGTCAAGCAATCGGCCTCATATTTTGTTCTAATTTCTTGGTAACTATAGGAAATTTCATAGTCGAAAGATCCTTGTTTGTCCTCCATTGAATAAATTGCAATATCATAGCTTTCACCAGGTAAAAGCCCACCAAGTTGATCGACCTCGATTATGCCATCCGTTTCTGATTTAATCTCTTCTCCACTGGGACCAATTAAACAGAAATTAAGGTTTGCATTAGGAGATTTACTTGTCAACTCAATTTTCACATTTTCACAATCAAAAGGTAAGTTGTCAAATAGAGGTATTTTTTTTCCAGAATACATGCTTACATCTACTTGGTAAATAACTTTTTTAGTGTTTTCTAATATTTGACGCCAGGTACCATGCCGTTCTTCAATTTCTATTAATTTTTTTGTCGGTATATCGGTAACAGCTGCCCTCCATTTACCTGTGTTGTAGATATATGTTCCATCTTTTTCTTTATCCATGCCGCTTCCCTGATTCCATGCATCCAATGCTAAAACTTGCATCCAATCGCCATCATGATTACAATATAATTGTAGGTCCTTGTCTCCAGAAGGGATTGCTATGCTACGGACCATTTCAAATCCCGGTAAAGGCAAAGTAACTTTAACAGTAACTGAAGGATACCAACACCGTGCATAGAGGTACATGTAACCATCTGGAACGGTAAAATCATGAGACACAGGATTTAGGCTGTTTGTCTGTTCGACTTCAAAATGTTCTGTCTTTATATCTTTATCAACAACTAACGTTCCAG
>CAYLKT010000170.1:0-2533 GCA_964384305.1 uncultured Thermoplasmatales archaeon
TTATAAATAACAATTTGTCATCTAATAATATTGGTCTTGGGTTTTATTACGGTTCAAACTGGAATGAAATAAAAAACAATACATTCATGAATAACATAAAAGGGGTTTTTCTTAACTGGTCACACCGCAATGATATAACATATAACAATATAGTAGACAACATAATTGGAGTGAAAATGAATCATGCCATATCTACAGATATTAACTATAACAACATTTACGATAACGAAAGATATGGAATGATTTTTAATGGAAAAATAACAGATGGAACAGCACCAAATGCTAAACATAACTGGTGGGGATCAAAAATGGGCCCGAGTTGGATATTACCAATATTCGGCGACAAAGTAATAGGAGTAAAAGAGACAGGAAAAATAAATCTAATGAGCGGGATTACTCTTTTTAATATCTGTCGACCATGCGCAAAAAATCCCATTGGACTTTAAGATGTGTTCTTAAAAGTCTTTTAATAGACCGAACATATATCCTACAAAAAGAACTAATATTACATCCAACAGTTTATAAAACGGAGCGAAAATAATGGTTTCAAAAACAGTTATGTGTCCAAATTGCAAAAACCAAATCACAGTACAGATTACCCCTGGAGAAAAAACAATTATAACCTGCCCAAGTTGTGGAACGAAAGGCCAATTTACATTACCACTAGAAGAAACAGAAGGGGGGGCCATCGATAGTTCTTCTATAATCCAGGTAAAAAACCTAACCAAAAACTACAAGGATCTAAAGGCTGTAAATAATGTTTCATTCAATGTCAGAAAAGGAGAAGTGTTTGGCTTTCTAGGACCTAACGGTGCAGGAAAAACAACGACAATCAAGTCAATACTTGACCTTATCAAAACAGATTCGGGTGAAATAAACATCAATGGAATTGACATTAAGAAAGGAGGGAAAGAAGCGAAAAAAATTATTGGATATCTTCCTGAAAAAGTTGCGTTTTATAATAATCTTACTGCATTACAAAACATGTATTTTTATGCAGAAATGAAAAATGTTCCAAAAGAGGAATGCAAGCCACTCATTGAAGAAATGGGACTTGAAAACGAGGTTAATAAAAAAGTGGGAAAGTTTTCAAAAGGAATGGTACAAAGACTTGGAATGGCACGAGCATTACTTGGAAATCCACCAATTCTAATACTTGACGAACCATCCGGTGGGCTTGACCCTCGAGGAGTGGCACTGGTGAGAAATAAAATCAGGGAGATGAGAGGAAAAGGTACGACAGTTTTTGTATCATCCCATATTCTTAGTGAAATTCAGGAAGTGTGCGATCGGGTTGGAATTATTGATAAAGGAACTTTTGTAGCAGAAGACGCCGTGGATAAATTAAGAAGCAAATTAAATTTGAAACCTAAGCTAGTTTTGGAATTGGAAAAAGTGTCAGAAGAAATTATAAAATCGATTAAAGAAGTAGATGGTGTCGATAATGTTGAAATAATAGGAGTGATGGTGCATATCACTTGTGACCAAAAGGCAAAATCCAAAATCATTCTGGCTGTAGAAAAGGCAGGCGGCAGCATAGTAAATATTCAAACAATGGAACCATCTCTCGAAGATGTTTTCATGAAATATACGGAGGGGTGAAAAATGGAACTAGACTCAGTTTTTGGCATTGCAAAAAAAGAAATAATGGATAATGTTAGAAATTTCTGGATAGTGGCTATTACTGTCATTTTTACTGTACTCGCTTTGGTAACCTCATATTTTGGATCTTTATTTAGTCAAGGGTGGCAAGACTTAGGCATTACTGTCACTTTAATGATGAGCGTTGTCCAGGTAATGGTACCGATAATTGGGTTGATGCTCGGATATGCTGCAATTATTGGCGAAATAGAGAGAGGCTCTATGAACTCATTGCTGTCTTTGCCCGTTACTAGATTAGAAATAGTGTTGGGTAAATTCTTGGGTTTAGGTGGTGTGCTTTCTTTTACAATTCTTGTAGGATTTGGCATAGCAGGTGTAGTAATAGGTTTTAATGTATCTGATGTAAACTACGTAGATTATTTCATTTTTATCGGTTCAACCATTCTTATTGGACTGGTATTTTTAAGTGTCTCTTTGTTTTTTTCAACTATTTTCAAAAAAAGATCTGCCGCAATGGGCGGTGCAATATTCTTATGGTTTTTTTTCAATATGATACTGCCAATGGTTTTAGTTGGAATAGCAGTTGCTGGCATGGATTTAATGGACATTGTCGCAGGTACGGCGCCTGACTGGTATTTTGCGTTACAACTCATAAATCCAATGTCAGTATATTCAACGTTAGTTACACTGACTTTTAGTTCTGTTTCAACGATTGGTGGTGGGTTTCCAATAACTTACCCTTCATTTTATACGTGTGAACTAATGATCTTGATTCTTCTTACATGGATTATAGGATTTGTATCCTTGGCTTTCTGGAGATTCAATAGAAAGGACGTCTAAATTTTCTAGAATTTGGTTTTCAAGCACGTCTACTTTCTTCAACATTTTTTTATTATATTCAAAGTCAAAATCATAAACAATATCTTTTAAA
>CAYLKT010000171.1:0-2526 GCA_964384305.1 uncultured Thermoplasmatales archaeon
TCTAAATGCAGTGTTTCTCCTGTAAATCAGGTCGTCTAACCTGCCAGGCTTGCTTTTTATTAGTTGTCAGGCACGATATACCTTATTGTCTAACATTTTTATAAAAAACTGGCGGAATATCTTTAAGATTTATATATGATGTACAATATATATAGTGTTTATAATACAAGATAACTAGATTGACTAACAGATTTGGGTGATAAAATGAAAAATCTACATATTGGGAAAATCTTGGCTGTTTTAATCGTTGCTATATTCATTACATCGACTTTTGCCGCCATATTGGTTTTCAAAGGTTTGGAGAATAAAGAGGAAACAAAAGAGAAGGAATACGTTTTACCTGCTGGAGTGAAATCTTTAACGAAAACATTCAGTTTCTCTGAACCAGAGATCGAAGAAGATGAGGGATTAACTTTTGTCAAAGTTGAAGAAGCGGATTTCCAAAGCATGGGGGATGGGAGGCCTGCAATACCTACCAGTATAACTACGATAGAACTACCTTTTGGAACAAAAATATTAGGACTAAAATACGAATGTTCAGAGCCTGAAAACATACCCATTTCTAAAAAGATTTCTTATGGTTCATGTTCAACATTAACAGAAGAAGACAAAGGAATATATCAGAGCTCTGAAATGTATCCTTCTACGTTTGTATCATATCATACTGGTGGTGGACTTTCAGAAAACGAACATGTTACTTTTCTAAACATTAGGGTAAATCCTGTAACATATACACCTTCAGAAAATGAAATCCATTTCGTCAAGAATGTAAAAGTCACAGTTACCTATAGAGAACCAGAAACGGCTCTTTTAAGAGAGAAGCAGCAATACGACTTTTTAATTATTTCAACCAATGAATTTACCAAAAATTTACAGCCCCTCGTAGATCATAAGGAAAAACAGAATATAAAAACCAAATTAGTCACGGTTGAAGAGATTTACGAAGAGGATAAAGGACGGGATGAAGCTGAGAAGATTAAATATTACATTAAAAAATCAATAGAAGAACTTGGCATAAGATCAGTATTACTTGTTGGAGGGGTTGATGGGCAATCGACCAAGTGGAATCTTCCAGCCAGATGGAGCCACGTTTTGATAAGAGAAGGGACACAAGAAATTCCTGAACCTGAGTTCATAAGTGACCTGTATTTTGCAGATATTTATGACGCCGAAGGTAACTTTTCAAGTTGGGACACTAACAATAACGATGTTTTTGCCGAGTATGAAGGAAAAACAATAGATCAAATGGACCTGTATCCAGATGTAAATCTTGGCCGTCTACCTTGCAGAAATAAAAAAGAAGTAAAAACGGCAGTTGACAAAATCATAGGATATGAAACCAATGAACCAGGTGATTGGTTTAATAAAATGATCCTTGTAAGTGGTGATCACTGGGCCGACAAGGGGCATATCAGTGAAGGCGTACTAATTATGGAAGAAGCAAAAGAAATAATGGACGGTTTTGTTCCTGTTGAATTATACGCAACTGAAGATAACCAATTAAGAGTTAGAGATATAAATAAGGCTATAACTCAAGGTGCCGGTTTTGCATATTTCTGCGGACATGGCGGTTCAACTGCTTGGGGCATACATTATCCACCAGATGCATCAGGATGGGGGCCATCTCTTGGGGGATTAGGTCTGATAACGTTCTATAAGCCAATATATATGAAGTTTTTAAGAAATAAAAACAAACTACCAGTTACTCTTGTTGGAGGATGCAACAATGGGCAGTTTGATATCTCTATGGGAAAAAGTCTTGAAAGAGGGAAAATCAAATTTAACACTGGCTGCTGGGCATGGAAATTAACCATTCAAAAAAACGGCGGAAGCATAGCAACTATTGCAAACACAGGTCTAGGAACCCATGCAATGGATGATGCAGATAACAACAAAGTGAATGACTACTTAGAAGTATATGATGGATGGCTAGAACTCAAATTCTTTGAACTATACTCACAAAATAATATAGGGGTTCTAGGAGAGTTACATCAAGGTGCAATAACTAATTATTTAAACATGTTTCTCGGGAATAATGATGAAATGGACATTAAGATGGTACAGCAATGGCAACTATTCGGAGATCCCTCAATTGAACTATGTGGATAGTTAAGACCCGTAAAAAAATTTATAGAGTTCATTTAGAGATAGACCATAGGACCAATTATACTTCCAATATACAAAACAGCAGATGAAAAAACAGTAATCAATACATTATCATCAATCATTCCATACTCGTGCCTCTCTACAATAGATGCAACAACTGCAGCAATTGCCCCCCAAATAGGCAGCCCTATAGGTGTTGCAAGACAAACACCTAGCGGCACACATACAATAAGCATGAATACGTTTCCAATGGGATGCTTTGTTCTTTTTGCAAAAAGTTTGTTTCTTACAATGCCCGTTATTCCATCACCAAAGGCCATGAAAACAACAGGGATTATTGCAATGAATGGATCTTTAAAAATGCTCCATAGAACAAAAAGAGTGATGCCCCACATAAAACAAAAATTTACATCGTTTAAA
>CAYLKT010000172.1:0-2518 GCA_964384305.1 uncultured Thermoplasmatales archaeon
AAAAAGCGTTATTGGCAGGAATAAAAATTCTAAATAAAGAACGCTTCTGATTGGCATTGCATAGAGAAGAACAAAAGCTATAATCCCTAGCAATCCTATCCAAAAAGACAGGTGGTATCTGCTTAAAAATTTATATTTCATTTTTGATCACGTTTTCTAAATAATAAATCCACATCAAATTTCTCTTTCCATTTTGGGCATTCCACTAAAACCATGATTAACACCTCACTAAACTCGTTATTTTCCCACCTGCCCATCATTTATACAATCAAGAGCAGGAGTGCAATATTCTGGTTGGCACTCAGTTCCTACCTTTTCATTTAAAATTAGTTCCTCCAGTCCAGAAAATTTCATAAAAGGCTTAAAGATTTTTTTACCGTGTTTCAACCTTAAGTAAGGGTACAATAATGTACTGCCAACCATGATAGTTTTATTTATTTCTGGTTTCCATGTATTTATATTGTGTCTCCAGCATCCTGAAAGGATTTCCCATTGCAAATCATCCAGATTTTCAAGATCTTTGTGTTTCTGCTTTTTCAAAATAGATTCTTCCTCTGAGGTGAAGAGAAGCGGGACATAGAAAATCTTAGTGCCTTTAAGCCTATCTAGAAGTTCAATGGTAGCAAGTATATCTTCCTCCTGTTCTCCAGGTAAACCTAAAATCAAGGTTGCTAACGGATAGACATTGTTATCATTCAGAATCTCCAGTGATTGGACAACAACATCCTGCCATTGCTCAGGCTTATAAGGCAGCATCTTTCCCCCCATGTATTTTTTCATTAACCGTGTACTGCCTGTTTCTATACCAACCTCAATAGAAGCACAAGGATTGCCATTACAACTCCATAAAGATTTCTCTACGAGTATCGGGGCTATCTCCTCTATAATTTTTTTGTCGTAAACTGCAGGAGCAAGTGACGCATGGGCAATCTGTATATAATCGATGCCTTCAACTTTGTTTACACTTTGAATTAGTTTGACGATTGCATCCCTATTTGGAATGAAATTTGGTTTTGAGTTATATAGAAAGACATCATCTGTCTGCAGGAGGATTGCCCGTGTTCCACTTTTTGCGTTAAGCTCAACTTCTTTTAGAATATGCTCCAGAGGAAAAGAATATCGCTGGCGAAGTGTAGGTGAACAGAATGCACATCCCCTCCCGCAGCCACGCATTATTTCAACTGTCCCATATATCGAGGGTTTTTTTATGACAGGAACTTCATTACCTTTGGGTATTTGCATTGTGATTACTTTTTCTAGTTTTCCCCCATCTAACGCTTTTCTGAAGACTTGTATAATGGAGTGCTCTGCTTGTCCAATCAAAATTGCATCTATGCCAAGTTGTTCTTGCATATTGGCAGTTGAAATTTGCCAGGCACCTGAGCCGCCAACAACAATTTTAGCCCCATATCTTTTGAGTGCAGGATTTGAAAGTAATTTTTCAAATTCTACCAACGTGGCTGGTTTTCCATTCATACCTAGGATACCAGTGTATGTTCTGCTTACAAAGCCTATGCCTAATGGATCCATTGTGGAAATAGCAACAATTTTTGTTTTAGAGCCGATGAAACGGTGGAGATTGCTAGGATGTACAGTAACCACATTTTCTTCTCCAAACTCTTGGATTAATAATGATTCAACTTTCCTCAGTCCGTAAGGTGCAAACTTTGCCGTACCATCTAAGTTGGAGGGCAGAGGTGGATAGAGTTTGTTTTGCACAAGGGATTTAGGGAACCCACCCGAAAACGCAATAAATGGATTAAGATTAAAATCACTCATCTCGATGTCTGATGCCGTAAGCACTATCATTATGCCATCGTTTTTTAGCATTTCACTGCCGGCTCTTGTATGAACAAACTTATTGCTTGTTTCCAATGCTAGCCTTGATGCAGGATTAATTACAAGATTTTGAATAGTTTTAGACATAATATCAGTTGGACTTTTCATTTTATCACACGCTATCCATGAATATAATTATACATACATATGAAATGTTTGTTACATAGAGATAACTGGAAGGCTATAAAGACTTTTTCATATCAGAAAATATTCAGAACATGTAAAATCAAGGTAGTTTGGAGTAACTTCTTTAAAAGTGTAGATAGATGGAGAAATAGCGTTTTTACATCAGCCCATACAACTAGATTTAGTATTAAATGTAAAGAAAAGCTTATTAGGCACTAAATATAATATATTTGTTATAAAAATAATATAATGATGCATATGAAGGAATACATATCAGTGATAATAATAGGTTTAATGCTATCAATGTGTGTTATTGTAAACCCTGTGTCTAGTGAAGACACAATAAGCATTGCTTCTGGTACTATATTCTATGTAGATGATAATGGAACAGCAGGCTATACCAGTATTCAGGATGCAATAGACAATGCAACATCTGGTGATACTGTGTTTGTTTACAATGGAACATATTTTGAAAATGTGGAGATAAATACAGATAATATAAGTTTTTTCAAAACATAAACTTTTTACCAGTGATCCGTTCATATGCTTCCTG
>CAYLKT010000173.1:0-2511 GCA_964384305.1 uncultured Thermoplasmatales archaeon
CATACATATAGTAAACATGTTTAGCTCCTTTTGCCTCAACAGGTTTAATTATTTCATCTGGTAAGTTATTATCATAATATTTTGCATGAGTTCTTCTCAAATCAGTCCATTTTTGAAGATAAGGCAATTTAGCATTAAGAATAGCTGCCTGTAAAGAGTCGAGTCTATAGTTGTAACCTTCCATCAAATGCTCATATTTTGTGGACCGGCCATGATTAACTAAAAGCCTAAGCTTCTCACCTAGTTCATCATTGTTTGTGACAACACCACCACCGTCACCATAACAGCCAAAGTTTTTAGCTGGGAAGAAACTATATGCGGCTACATCACCATAAAAACCTGGTTGATGACCATCCCACTCAGCGGCATGAGCCTGCGCAGCATCCTCTATTAAGAAAATATCATGATCTTCTGCAATCTCTTTTATATGCTTCATATCAGGCATCTGCCCATAGAGATGCACAACGATAATTGCCTTAGTTTTACTAGTAATAGATTTCTCAAGTTTTTCAATGTCCATAAGACAAGTATCCGGGGCAACATCAACAAACTTGATTTTACCACCAACATATGATATACACTCAGTAGTAGCAATAAAAGTATTTGGCACAGTAATAACTTCATCACCTTTCTTTAAATCAGCACAAAGCAGGGCAAGATGAATTGCAGCTGTACCACTAGCGCAACCAATCATATGTTTAGCTTTACAAAAAGCTGCAAAATTATCCTCAAAATTTTTCAAATATTTACCCATAATAAAAGAGGTATTGTCAATAACCTCCTTAATTGCATTATCGATTTCATTTTTTATTGAAAGATAATTTGCTTTAAGATCCACGAGCGGTATTTTCATCATCTTATCACTTTTATACAATGAACTTTTTCAAATATTTTTAATGCACCTGTCTACGTAATCATACGGATCTTGTTTTTCTGGCAGGGTTTCCTGTATATGTACCTGGCTCATTTATGTCCTTTGTAACAACAGATCCAGCCCCTATTACTACATTATCACAGATTTTTATCGGAAGGATTGTAGAGTTAGTTCCTATTGACACATTATTTCCAATGATAGTTGGCTTCCACAACGCTTTATTTCCTCTTGACGGCCCACCTGCTAAAAA
Source organism: uncultured Thermoplasmatales archaeon (assembly GCA_964384305.1). Lineage (GTDB taxonomy): Archaea > Thermoplasmatota > E2 > DHVEG-1 > DHVEG-1 > JAYEJG01. The sequence goes on from CAYLKT010000173.1 coordinate 1,125, forward strand.
AAGATCGTTTATGAATTTAACCCCGTGCGATATAAAACATTGATCACCAATTGTCACCATTTCACAAATGAAAGAATGAGATTGGATGCGGCAATTATTTCCGATTTTGACATTTCTTTGTATTTCGACAAACGGCCCAATAAAACAACCATCACCTATTTCACACTCATAAAGGTTAACTGGCTCAATTATAGTTACATCTTCTCCAAACTTTACGTCACGAACTTGGGCCGATTTAATTGTTGGTTTATTCATATTAACCCTCAAAATTTTCTAGATGTTGCCTTGTATATTTTTTCTATAATTTGTACCGTTTTTAACCCATCTAACATGTTTGTAGCAATCGTGCCGCCTTTTGTAAGAACATCGATAACATTTTCGTATACTTTATCATGGTTTGACATTGATCCTTTGTAAAAACCATAAGTATTGGGTGGACCTGATTCCTCCAAATCCTTGATTTCATAATCCTCAATTGACTGATATTCCAATAAATTAAGGTATTGCCCCCCTACTTTAACTGTTCCCCGTTCACCAAAAAGGGTAATGGATCCTTCCATGTTTTTTCCATAGCTGTTAACGTTATAGTTGATTGTACCCAGTGCCCCATTTGAAAATTTTAGAGAGACTACACCAGCATCTTCGAATTCTATTATATCTTTATGAATGAAGTTATTGGTAAACACATTTACTTCTTCAACATCTCCCACCAACCAGTATAACAAATCAATAAAATGGCTGAACTGAGTGAATAAAACTCCGCCATCCATGTCAAGAGTTCCTTTCCAGTCAGAAGACTTGTAGTATTGTTCATTACGATTCCAGAAACAATTCAATTGAACACTGAGTATTTTACCCAGTTTGCCATCGGTGACAGCTTTTTTAAGGGCTTGTACCGGCGGATTGAATCTGTTTTGTTTAACTACAAATAATCTTTTATTTGACTCTTCAGCTGCATATATCATTCTTTCGCAGCCTTTAACTGTGGTTGCCATTGGCTTTTCACATAGTACATTATTGCCTGCGTTCAAAGCTTTGATTGCATGTTCTTCATGCAAGCCATTTGGCGTACATACTGATACCAAATCTAGATTTTTTTCACTGGCTAACAAATCACCTACACTATAGTAACATTTGCAATTGTATTGGCCTGAAACTTCATCTGCTACATCCTTTTTGATATCACAAATTGCAACTAAATTAGCCAGATTGCTTACATGCTTTGCATGGCGTTTTCCGATACGTCCAGTTCCTATGATGGCGATATTTAATTTTTTCATCTTTACCTCTTATACCTGTGGCATTTTTGTATTAACGAAGCATGTTCCTACCATTGATATCTTAACTTAATATTTATACAATTTGGAAAGATTATTCTTTACAATGA
>CAYLKT010000174.1:0-2492 GCA_964384305.1 uncultured Thermoplasmatales archaeon
ATATGCAAGATAAATTAACAAGTGCTCTTGCAATCTTTGGATGGAGCGATATTGGCGAAAAAAACGGCCTGTTTTGCACCTTTCTTTTTTCAAATTGATGTCTATCTATCTCAAAAATCTTTTTTCCAACATATATTTTTGAGTTGGTAACTATCGCACGTATTTCTATATCTGGGTTATCAAGATTTACGTGTCTATCTTTAGAATAAACATCTGCAAGCAATTTGACTATTCCTTGCGAGTCTATTGTTTTTGATCTATTCTTGTATCTTATTGCAATGCTACCATTGTTTGGGGGTCTGTGTGATTCTGCGTATTTTTTAATATGTTCAGTCTTGGGGCTGCAAGAAAACAAGAATCTGTCCACAAAAAAACAAAATGAAAGCCTGTTGAAAATTTTTGCCAGGTCTTCTTTATCAGTGTTAACAGATAGAACTACGGTGTCTTCGTTTTCTTCAATTATGTCGTATTTTACATTCTCAGCCTTTAGACATGAGATTATTTCGGCTTTTGGAATTGTTTTGTGTTCTTTGGATAGTTCAAATAGGTAATGCATTTCTGAAACGGTAAATCACTTACTACTTTTAAATGTGGCTTTGATTAAAAAAGGCGTAATTAAGGTAGTAACAACTGTAAGTACGATTGTTGATGCAAGAATCATTTGGGCTTTGGGCCCTGTAAATATTCCTTTGGCTATTGTTGCACTTACAATGATTAAAGCAAGTTCCATCCTCGGGATCATTCCAATGCCTATCTGCAAGGATTCTAAATTCTTCATTCCTGCAAGTTTCGCTCCAACTCCACATCCAATTATTTTTCCAATTATTGCAACGATTACAAACAAAGCGGCAAATAAAAGGATATCTGTAACATTTATCATTTCCACGGATGGATTATTCCATAGGCTTGCTCCGATTAATACAAAGAACAAAGGTATAAAAAATCCATAACCGATAGTCTGTACATCGTCTATTATTTTTCTGGATTTGACCGTCTGGCTTATAAGGATACCTGCAACAAAAGCGCCGATTATACCAGAAATTCCACATTCTTCTGCAAAGAATGAATAGAGTAGGAGGATTGCAAGGGAGATACTTAAAAATGCTTTTGGTAGGTGAATTTTTTCTCCAAGATCAAGAATTCTATCTATTACCTTTAATCCTAGGTATAAGAATATAAAGAAGAAAATTACTGCCTTTATGCCAATTATGTACGCTGGTTCAGTAGCCATAGCAACTGAGAGGAGAATGATTCCTAAAACATCGTCAATTACTGCGGCGCCAAGTACTGTTGTGCCGACATCTGTATTAATCATATTTAGATCCATCAATGTTCTAACAGTTATACCAACAGATGTTGCAACTAGAATAAGCCCGATTGCAATACTTTCATTAAAGGTATATCCAAGAATCGATCCGATTGTCATTCCCATCAGAAAAGGAACTACTATTCCACCAATTGCAACAAATGAAGAACTTTTGCCCATTTTCTTTAGTTTTGATAAACTGGTCCCAAGTCCAGATATAAAAAGCATAAGAAGTATTCCCATATCTGCAAGCAACTTAAATTCCCTTGACCCATAATCCAAGACGGGCAATGTAATCTTCATATCAAAAAAGTTTATTGCTTCTCCAGAGAATATGTATACTGCTAAACCACCAAGTAGTATTCCTGCAAGTATCTCGCCCATTACTGCTGGCTGTTTATATCTATCGAATAAATGACCTAAAAACCTTGCAAATATTAAAGCCAGTGCTATTAAAAGGAATATATTGAGATCCGTGAATATCAACCTTCTTCATCTACTATTGAATGGTATTGAGTAGCCGCATAATATTTCCTTATTAATTGATGGAGAGTAAGTTCTCCAATAATTTCTTTATTTCTTACCACGGGAAGTCTTCTAAGTTTATACTTAACCATTTTCATCAATGCATCAATTATCTTATCAGTAGGATTGCAGGTTATTGGCTTATTGCACATTACATCTTCAGCTGTTTTTGCTGTTCCATGTTGAATTGAACTCACATTTGGCATTCCAAAAACGTAGGATGGAAAATGTTTTGGTGCAAGTATTGACAGAACGTCATGTTCAGTAATAACTCCAGTAAATTCTTTTGACTCTTTGTCCTTTACTACCCAAATGTGATTTCTCGCGCCAAGAATGGAAAGAACATGGGAAATATCGCCTTTTTCTTCAATTAGAGGTAGATCCCAAACTCTCTTATCCATTAATTGACTAACCTTCAATTCATAAAAATCCTTAATTAATTTATTCTCTCTTGCCATCAATGGACCATAAACTAAGATGAAATATTTAAAACTAATTCAAAAGTCATTTAGGGCTAGGTATTTTCCTCGTCCTTCTTTTTATCTTTCTTTTTTATTTTTTCATCGATTTTTATCCTTATATCATCTATTCCTTCAAACCACTTATCGAGATTTTCTTCGTCGATTTCTCCAGTTAATTTATCAATCTCGTATCTAATTGC
>CAYLKT010000175.1:0-2489 GCA_964384305.1 uncultured Thermoplasmatales archaeon
CTAAGAAAGCTCTTGAAGAAACAAAAGGGGATATTGCAGAAGCAATTTTGAAACTTGCTTCTTAATAACGGTTTTTTGATAATGGTGGCCTTCCACTTTCACCAGTCATTACGTTGACTTCAATAGTAATTGCATTAAGTGTTGCAATGTTTGTTGGCATAATTTTTAGTTTATATCGTGCAAGAAAAGCTGCAAAAATGAATCTAATTGAGACAATAAGATATGGACAAAAAGCTTACAAAAACAATATAAGAGATAAATACCATCGCATTCTCACCTAGCATAACCTGCAAAAAAGACGATTTAGTTGTTTATAACTTGACAAAAAATCGACGATGAGATAAAATGCTAGTATAAATATTATGTAACAGGTTCCGGGGCAGAAGTCATGACAATAACATTTGATGAATACATAAAAAAATTTGATGAACGTGCGGCAAAGTATATTCCACCTAAAAAAGATTGGACTCCTGCCGACTATGCGATTTACGGTCCTAAAGACCAATTCAGAGTTCCAGTTAAAGAGGCTAAGGAGCTACAGTTCAAGGCAATAAAATACCAATTTAAACATCATTATGAAAATAATAGCATCTATAATGGCTTTTGTAAAGAAAAAAAAGTGACCGTTGGCGACATAAAAACATATGATGACCTTGAAAAAATACCACTTTTACCCGGTGATTTTTTTAAAGGTTACCCGCATGGAAAAGAATTTGCCACATGGCTAGCCAACATGTTTTCCGTGGATCTTCCTCAGATAAAAATAGTTGGGAAAAACCCTAATTTTGATGATGTCATTGAGGCTTTTAATGGGGCAGGCATGAAGATAGCATATAGTAGTGGTACCAGCGGTAGACATACATTTATCCCAAGAGATCAGAGAACATTCAATGCTTCAGAATATTTGCTAGCAAAAAATATCATGGCAATGATATATCCCCTTTGGGAATATGACATGGATGGATATCTTTTGATGCCAAACCCTTTTAAAACAAATGTATTCGCTGGGAGAGTTGCTGAAATCTACTTTGATGCAATAACAGATGTCCAATCAGCTATTGATAGAGAAATCAATACAGAGATAATCAGACAAAGCATGGCTAATATCCAGAAAGGCGGATTAAAAGCTAAACTTGTTAGAGTTGTTATGGCTAGAATGTACAAAAAAATGGTAAATGATATTATCAAATGGCTTGAATACCATGAGAAACACAAAGATCGCAAAGTTGCTTTAATTGGTGCACCTTGGATTTTATATATGGTCATGAAAAAACTTGAAGCAGATGGTAGAACATTTGACTTTTCTGGCAGAGGTGCTGTTGGAACAGGTGGAGGTTGGAAGGTTCAGGAGGCAAAGCGTACATCCACTGCCGATTTTAGAAAAAAAGTTCAGAACACACTGGGAATAAACCAAGAACACTGTTTAGATATTTATGGAATGGTAGAAGGCAATGGTTGGATGGTTCAGTGCCCAGAAGGGCATTATCTCCACATTCCACATTCTCATTATCATCCAATGGTTCTTGATGAGGAATTCAAACCAGTGGCTTATGGCGAATCTGGTCGTTTTGCATACCTTGATGGATCGACCTTTAGCTATCCAGGTTTTATAATCACTGGTGACAAGGTACGTCTCCTTGAGCATTGTCCTGTTTGTGATAGGCCCGGGCCAGTGCTTGAACCTGAGGTAACACGAGCGGTTGGTCAAGAGATGAGGGGATGTGCAGAAGAAATGAGAAAAATGATGTCAAAAGATGTTGGAAAGTGAGATAGTATGACCGGCTTAAGGGAGATGAAAGAAAAGGGATACATCCCTCAAAAGCTACAGCTCAAGCTCATGATTGGAGGGGCACTTTCATTGACTAAAACGCTTCTTACGACTCGCCCTAATGATTTTAGAAGGTTAAGGGCAATTGATCATGCGAAAGAGAAATATATTCGTCCTGTACGGACCTACGAGATTCCAAAGTATCACGATGGTATGAAATTTTGCAGTTCAGATGAAAAATATCTCAGACCCACACTTTATTGTAACCCACGGGCACCTGAAATAATTGCGCTTGCAAACCACTTAGGTGCTTTCAAAAAAATAGACTATGAATTTGCCAAAGCTGCTTTTTATCATGTTAAAGAAAAAATGACATTAGAAATACTTCCTTTTAACCCTGTTGAAGAAACGTTTCGCAGAGGAACTGGTACGTGTTTCCACCTAATAACTGCCTTTATTGCTCTTTGTCGTGCTGCTGGAATTAAAGCGCGCTACAAGATTTTTGCGATGAACATGATCCAAGCGTGGTATGATGCAGTAGTGGACGTTGATCCCCTTGTTAAAAAATGGTATGACTCGATGGGGTACTTTATGTTAGAGGGCGAAGGCGAAGCGTATGTTGATGGTAAATGGGTTGTAGCTCATGTTGGTCCCAAGGCTGAACGCCAGGCAGCAGCAGGCATTCCTATTACAAAATTCGGCGAAGATTCGTTAGGTAACT
>CAYLKT010000176.1:0-2466 GCA_964384305.1 uncultured Thermoplasmatales archaeon
CTAATTCAGATTCTTAAAAAAAGCCAAAAATGGCGAAATGGAGAAAGATCAAGAACCTTCAACATATATGAAACCTAAAATCATACAGATGTCAAGAAGATAATAGAAATCTTCAGACAAACTGGATCAATTGATTTTTCACAAAACAAATTAAAAGAATTTAGTGAAAAAGCAAAAAAATGTCTTATTGTTCTCAAAAAATCAGAGAGTAAAGAGATCTTAAAAGCTTTAGCAGAGTATAGCGTGACAAGAAGCTATTAAAACTACTGTTAGTACAATAATAATGCCCATACTATTTTAGTCTAACAACTCATATGAGCAGAACATCGTTCTTTTGTCTGATGGACGTGAGGATGATTGAATTTGTAATCCTATAACCATTTCATAACCTAAAAAGCTATAGAATAGAACAATATTATCGACCTGAATGGACGTTCTAATTCGGGCTATTGATTTATCAAAAACAATTGGAGGTAAATTATTATTCGAAAATACGTCATTTGAAGTGCTAGATGATAATTGTATTGGAGTTATCGGTCCAAATGGCTGTGGGAAAACCACGCTTTTTAGAATTCTTTTAAAACAAGTAAAAGCAGATGAAGGCGAACTCTGGATTAAAGACAATTTAAAAATAAGGATTCTAAAACAGACAGCTATAGGTATGCAAGATCTAACAGTTCGTCAATTCATCACACAAAGAACAGATGAAATTGGAATTCAACAACAGATCAAAGAATATGAAAAACAGTTAGAAAACCCAGCGGTTTACAATTCATCAAAATATGAAGAAATACTTGAGAAAATCCAAAAAATACAGGTTTCCATAGGTCAAGCTAAAAGCAATTCACATCTGAAAGCTGCAATAGAAATCCTTGACGATGTTTCTTTAGGGGGACTTTCACCAAACCAAAAAATAGGTGTTTTATCTGGTGGTGAACGTCAGAAACTGGCTCTTGCTAGTGTTCTTGCTCAGCCTCGTCAGTGTGATCTTCTTTTACTTGATGAACCAACAAATCATCTTGATATTGAAACAATCGAATGGTTAGAAGATCAATTAGCTGATATTTCATGTGCAGTTATGATGATTACCCATGATCGTTATCTGCTTGATGATCTTGTAGATAGAGTATTTGACTTCCAAAAAAACCATATCAATATCTTTGATACAAATTATGAAGACTATACAGAACAAAATCGTCTTTCTCAACATATCCAATATCAGGAATACAAAAAAGCAAAGATCAAAATAAACAAACAAAAAGCATCAATACAAAAGATGTCACGTCGAAATAGATATGATAAACAGATTACAAGTAAAATAAAACGGCTTGAAAAATTTCAACATATAGAAAATCCAGTAATCAAAAATTATCTGCTAAGATTTCATTTCAAAACAGTTTTTAAATCTGGAAAAAATATTGCAGATAGTAACGGAATCTCTAAAAGTTTTGATGAAAAAACTATTTTTGATAATGTAACTTTTGAGATTTTCTCTGGGCAAAAAATTGGTTTGATTGGTCCTAATGGTTGTGGTAAAACCACTTTTTTAAAGATTTTAACTGGTACTGAAAAACCAGATAGTGGAGTACTTAATGTCAGCCGAGGTGTCCAATGGGGATATTTCGATCAAGGTCATCTTTCCCTAGATCTTAAAAATACTCTTATTAACGAGATTTTAAAAGATCATAAAGAACTTGATGAAAACGATGCAAAGGCATTGCTTGGTCAGTTTAATTTCAAAGGAGATAAAGTAAATAACTCTATATCTCAGCTTTCAGGAGGCGAACGGGCTCGGTTGGCTTTTCTTCGTCTAATAATGCAACCATACAATTTTCTTATCCTTGACGAACCGACAAACCATATGGATATGCAGTCAAAAAAAGCAATTGAAGGTGCATTGAATTCATTTAACGGCACAGTAATTGTGGTATCACATGACCGGAACTTCCTGGATAACGTGACTGATACAATATTTCTGATGACGGATAACGCAATTAAGACGTACAATGGCAATTATTCTATGTTTAGACTTCAACGTCAAAAAGAATTAAGAGATATGACTGGAAAAAACTTAGCATATCTTTCAAAGTCTGGTCTTAAAAAATATGTTGTAAAAAAATCTTTTACTGAATGGAGTACTAGAACAAAACATAAGGTAGATGAAACAGTTTATATTGGTGATCATAACGAAAAACTGTATGAATGGCCCATCAAAAGCGGGTGCCTAAAACTATGTGATAGATGAATATCAAAAATCTGTTTGCCTAGTAGACTATATGTAACTAATCTATTCTATCTAGAACTACTATATTTTTTTCCATTTTGACATTTTGACACGATAGCTATATATACTAACAATGACACATGTTATCATTGTATCTGTGGTAGAGATGAGAAAAGGAAAAGAAACCAGTGTTGACAATTGGCTTTATCGCATAGAACTTTTGCAGAGAAGAGATAAAAACA
>CAYLKT010000177.1:0-2456 GCA_964384305.1 uncultured Thermoplasmatales archaeon
ACTTGATACGTAAGTGCATCTAAGTGAGCAACGTTTCATATGCCAATCCGCCGTTGGGCAACATAAAAAATAACACCATGAGATACCAGATTTTGATCATTTTTATATTTTTTAATTTGTCGCTATTTTCTCAAATTGTTCCAATTCAAGATTCTAGAGATAATAGTGTTAAGATATTTAGTATTTCCGGAAATTCTTCAGGTACAGGGTTTTTTATTGACAAATACCATGTAGCAACTTGCTTTCACGTTATAGCTAAAGTAAACAGCGATACTATCATTTATTATAATGATTTAGTAGTATTGACAGGCTCGGGAGAATATATTAAAGCAAAGCTCACAACAAGATTAGCTCCCGAAGATAGCACTCCTCTAAAACATGATTTTGCAATTTTGAGTTTAATAACTAAACCTAAAAAAATTAAAATACTTGAGCTAAAATATGATTCATCATACAAAATAGGTTCCAGTATTGTTTTTTCAGGATTTCCCTTCGGCGTTTCAACAATGTTAACCCATCAAGGATATATTTCAGGATTTAATAATGATTCAAGCGTGATTTGTTTTCAAAGCTCTATAAATAAAGGCAATTCAGGAGGGGCTCTAATAAATGAAAAATCCCAAATTATTGGGATAATTACTCGAAAAGCAGGTGGTATAAGTAAAGAATTAGAAACTATATTAGATAAAATAAAATCGAGTAAAAAAATCATGACGGTCAAGCAGTATGGAGTAAATCAACAAGATGCTCAACAAGAGATAATACAGATTATTGATACATATATTAGTACAGGAATAGGTTATGCTTACTCTGTAGAATATTTGATAAAGTGGTATGATATATATATAAAATAATTTACATTGCCCAACAGCAAATATAAGTAAGCTGGGAGCAAGGGGTAATCTGACTGTGAAAAAATTAATTAAAAATACTAGCGGTCTGACAAGTTGAGAACTGAAAAAACCCAGCCGACTCATATTTGCAAACCGTTGGCGGTAATTAAAGAAAAGAAATAGACCACATTTAACAAAAAAAGAATTATGGCAGAAAAAACTTTTAATCAAGAACATGACGGTTATTGGAGAGAATCAAACAAGGGAGGAATCCCTAAAGAATCTGGAATCTACTGTGTTTACGAATGCACACATAATGTAGAAAAGAAAAATGTCTCGATTCATAAATTAATTTATATTGGTGAATCATCTGATGTCAACGGTAGAATTGCAAAAAACGAAAAAACTGAAGACTGGAAAAAACACGTTAGGAAAGGCAGTGTTTTGTGTTTTAATTTCACTCCTGTTGATGACTATTATAGAGTACGAGTAGAAGCTGCATACATTAATCATCACAAACCAGTTGAGAACGTTGAATATGTAAATGATTTTCCCTTTGATAAAACTATAGTAAACACAAATGGGAAAAATGTATATTTAGACAAGTCTTTTACTATGATTTAAAATTGCTTGTGTACAAGAGTTGATATATTATTTGAAGTTGTTATGAGCATAGAGTTTTGGATAAGCTTCATGATTAGTAATCTGATTAATGAACTTAAAAAGCAAAAAGCTATGAATATATTGAAAACCATAATTGTAGGAGTGGGTGCTGTTATGTGGAGCCTTAAGACGAATATGACTCATGAAATGGATTGTAATTTATTAGCTTATCAAGATAATAGCAAGGGGGTTCGAATCCCCCTCTCCACTCTCTTTAAAAAAATAAACTATGGATTTTAAAGTACCAACACTTAATCAGAAATCATTTAATTGTCCTAATTGTGGTGTTCTATCTGAACAAACATGGTCTGTTATTTTTCGAATCTATTTTAATGATAGGCAAGCAAATGGTAAAAATGTTCAGCTACACTATGAATTGCAAGGAAATTATGCTGTTGCTAAATGCAAACATTGTTCTGACATTTCTATTTGGAAAAAAGAAAAGATGATATTTCCAATAACAGGAAATGTAGCTTCGCCAAACGAGGATATGCCTAAAGATGTAGAAGAAGATTACAATGAAGCAAAAATGATTGTTAATTTATCTCCTAGGGGGGCATCTGCCTTGTTGAGATTAGCATTACAAAAACTTTGTATTCATCTTGGAGAAAAAGGAAAAGATATAAATACTGATATTAAAAACTTAGTTGCTAAAGGATTGCCTGAATCAATTCAGCAAGCTCTTGATAGTGTAAGAGTAATAGGAAATAATGCAGTCCATCCAGGCAAAATTGACCTTAAAGATGATGTTGAAACTTGTTTTAAGTTATTCGGCTTCCTGAATATTATCTGTGATATATTGATTACTCAACCTAAAAAGATTAAAGAATTTTACGAAATGAAATTACCTCAAGGAGCAAAAGAAGCGATTAATAAAAGAGACGGGAACAACAAATAACTACCGCCAACAATGAACTGTGCTAAAATCCAAATCTTTTTTACCCAACATTTACATAAACA
>CAYLKT010000178.1:0-2414 GCA_964384305.1 uncultured Thermoplasmatales archaeon
ATATCAGTTCTCAATGTTGCACCTATCGGTCTTTAAATACTATTGAAGATGGGTTGAAAATACCTGCGCAACAAATCTTATTTCGCATCTTTCTTCTTCGCTAGATACTTGTCCAACAACTAACATTTTTTCACGTTCCAGTAAATTGCATGCTAATAGTTAGCACGTCTCACTGTATAATACTTTGGCTCTAATGATATAAATAGATTTCTATATTTCATAATAGATAATTATACATCTGGTGCAAAAACTTAGAATTTTAACATTAAGTCACCTGTTTTGGATGTGACCTAAAACATTTATAAACAAAATGTATGCCCTGCTTGTATGCTCCCATTTCTTTTTCAAATAATCATTCCCTTTGTTCTTTCAGCTTTTGTCGTGGTTTTTATAACAGTTATTGCAGAGAAATATGGGACGAAAATTGGAGGGATAGTCGGAACACTTCCGACAACAATTGTCATTGCATTTGTGTTCATCGCACTAAATAAAGGCTTACAATTTGCGTCAGATTCTGTTGCAGTGGTTCCTGCTGAGATGGGGATAAACTTGCTTTTTTTATGCGTATTTGCAATTCTTGCTTATCGATCAACAGCTATTGCATTAACAGTTTCATTTATCGTTTGGACAGTTCTATCTACCATTTTATATCTAGTGCACTTTGAAAATATCTACATTTCACTTGCAATTTACACTGCATCAATGGTATTCACATTCATAATCTTAGAAAAAATCAGAAAAATAAAATCAGTGGGAAAAGAAAAAATTCATTACACGGCAACAAAGATGGCTTTAAGAGGAGTTCTTGCCGGAACGGTAATTGCAATTTCTGTTTTTTTATCAAACCTAGATCCAACTCTAAGTGGAATTTTTTCCATTTTTCCTGCAATATTTACATCTACAATGATAATTACAGTTAAAGAGCATGGGCCTGATTTTTCAGCAGGTATTGCAAAATCAATGATATTGGGGAGTCTGAGTGTAATGAGTTATGCTACATGCATTCATTTCTTGTATCCAATTTATGGAATTGCTTGGGGAAGTATTGTTGCATTATGCATATCAGTAATTATTTCATTTGTTATTCTAAAATTACGAGGCAAGATGATTTAGATAGATACATCGAACCGACCAAATCAGTTTCTATCTTTCTTTATTTTTTTAGCATAATCTTTATTAAGAAAATCAGGCATTGGTTTTTAGTTTTCAATAATAGAGTATTTGGAGAGAAGTGTGCTGAGTATGGATTTAGATTTTATTAAAAAACTCGTTAAGTCGAATAGTACGAAAATAGTTATGCTTGTTATAGACGGAGTCGGTGGCCTTCCTCAAAAAATCGACGGTTTAACCGAACTCGAAACAGCACATACTCCAAACCTAGACTTGCTAGCATCCAAGAGTATTTGTGGATTACAAACGCCAGTTGGATCTGGTATAACTCCAGGCAGTGGTCCGGGACATCTTGGCATATTTGGATATAACCCTGCCAAATATCAAGTAGGGCGGGGAACGCTTGCGGCACTTGGCATAGGATTTGACCTTAAACCACAAGATGTAGCGTGCAGGGGTAATTTTTGCACTATTGATGAAAACGGAAATGTTCTAGATAGACGAGCTGGACGAATTCCTACTGAAAAAAACAAGGAATTGTGTGAAATACTTCGCAAAATCGAATTACCAGAAACAGAGGTTTTTGTTGAGACGGTAAAAGAGCACAGGTTTCTATTGGTATTACGAGGTGAAGAATTATCAGGAAATCTTATTGACACAGATCCGCAAGAAATCGGTAAAAAACCACTTAATCCGAAAGCACTATCTCCAGAAGGGAAAAAAACTGCAGGATTAGTAAATCAGTTTTTAGAGCAAACAAAAAACGTCCTTGCGGATCAATATCCTGCTAACATGGCACTACTGCGTGGTTTTTCTAAAAAACCAAACTGGCCCACTTTTGAAGACTCCTTTGGGTTGAAAAGTGCAGCAATAGCAGCATATCCAATGTATAGAGGATTGGCAAAACTGTTAGGTATGAACATATTGGAAACTGGCGCCACGATACAAGATGAGTTTACAACATTAGAAAAAAACTGGGACGATTATGATTTCTTCTACTTGCATATAAAGAAAACTGATAGCTATGGAGAGGATGGAAATTTTGATAAAAAGGTATCAATTATAGAAGAAACAGACAAAGAAATACCACGATTGTTGAATTTAAATCCCGATGTAATAATGGTAACAGGAGATCACTCCACACCTGCATTAATGAAAGCTCATAGTTGGCATCCAGTACCAATATTGTTATACTCCAATTGTTGCCGCGCCGATAGGGTTGAAAAGTTCGGTGAAAGAAACTGTATAACTGGTGGTCTTGGTCCACGATTCCCTGCAGAAGATTTAATGCCTCTTGCCCTTGC
>CAYLKT010000179.1:0-2406 GCA_964384305.1 uncultured Thermoplasmatales archaeon
CACCGGGGTATGGCACAATTTGTATTGGCTAGCAGATTAATTCTGTCCCACATCCGCACCTATACCTATAATTAATATACTACTTTTCCAAAGTTTCATGGTTAAATACCTCAAGCAACTGGAAACAATTATTATTTTTAAATGTGTTGGATGGAGTGTGAATCATTGAAAAAATGATAAAAAAAAAGAGAATTGGGAAGTAATTTTACTTCCTTTTTCTTAGTATTATCAGTGCAACAGCTATTGCTCCAATAAATGCTATGACTTCAAAGCCGGGTGTTTTTGGTTTTGGTGGAGTAGTACCATCACCGTTACCAGTACCATCATCACCTTGTCCATTGGATGGATCGTCGTCTGGTACCCAATCTTGCCAATACTCAGCATTTACGTCGCCAGCGTTAGTGAATTCTTGTGCATATCCACTGAGTTCAACTCCTGTCGTAAATGTTCCAACAACATCGAAAGTTGCTGAAAGAGTACCCCCATTTACACTAATTTCGGGGTCCATATCAATATGTAATCCTTCCCCTGTGTCAGTTCCTATACCCATAAGTAATTCACCATTTATCCACATAACAGTATAACTCGAGTCATTTGTATTCAAAGAAAACCAAAAGGATATCAATTCTGAGTTAGTGATTGTTCCCAATACTTTCAAAGTTAAAGTGACTCTGTCTCCACTAACAGTATACGAAAGTTCAGTGATGTCAATATTTGGTCTGCTCACAGGTTTCCACCCAACAAAGATTCCATCAGCCCATTCATAATGCCAAACATCCCCAGTTGGATCGCTTTCTGTTTTATCAGCTGAAACGGCCATACTTGACAGCAACATCACAGCTACGCTTACAAATAATATACTACCTTTTCTTAATTTCATGATCTATTACCTAGCACGCAGGGAAACAATTATTATTTTTAAAGGTATTGGATGAGGCATAAATCATTGAAAAAATGATAAAAAAAGAGAATTGGGAAGTAATTTTACTTCCTTTTTCTTAATATTATTAGTGCTACAGCTATTGCTCCAATGAATGCTATTAGTTCAAAGCCAGGTGTTCCACTTGGTGGCGTGGTTGTACCATCTCCGTCACCGTCACCATCGCCATCTCCGTCACCGTCTCCGTCACCATCGCCATCTCCGTCACCGCTACCATACCATGGAGCAAATGTCTCAGGAGTGTAATCCCACCAAGATTCACCAGTATCCACTATAAGTATATGAGCCGAACCCTGAAATACTGCATCCGCGGGGTTTCCGAGGCCGTATGATGTGAAAACAACAGTAATTGTATCTTCACTGACACTAAACGTAGGGGACATATCTCCATCCATTCCGTTTGTTCCAATACCGCTTTCCATATCCTTTGAATAAACAAAATGGTAAGAGATGGGACCAGCGACATATTCAACATTATACATTGTAAAATCTAAGGTTTCAATCGTTCCATCTACAGTCATCGTCAGTGTAAATGTTGCACCATTATCATTATACGTTATCTCAGTAATATCTATATTGGGCTTATCAGCAGGGGTATATGAAGTTCCAACTACACGATATACATCTCCTGTAGGATCTGATTCTGTTTCTGCTGTTGCTGTCATTGACGATAGCACTAGTACACTTATGCCTATAATTAACAAACTACTTTTCCAAAGTTTCATGGTTGATTACCTCTGGCCCTGGGAAACAACTATTCTTTTTAAATATATCGGAAAATGAAGGGTTTTTCATTTTTAAAGAATGAATAAAAACAAATCAAAAAATGAGGAAAAAGGATATTGATTTTGATCTTTTTATGACTTAAAAACCAAAATACTTTTAATATTGTGTCTAGTTACCATATTCATTCGCTAATGAGGGTGGATGAGATGAATGAAATAATAAAATCGTTTGGACATAACGCAGGCAAAGTGTGGACAACACTTGAAGAAGAAGGTCCACAAGTACAAACAAAATTAATTAAAAAGACAAACATGAGAAATGACGAATTTTATGGAGCAATCGGCTGGCTTGCAAGAGAAGGGAAGATTTACAGAGATAAAAGAACATATAGAATTGGTGAAACAAATTTAACTGATAAAATCGGGTCAGATGCGGGCAAAGTGTGGAGTGTTATTGGTAGAAGTGAAATTGACGTTTCTGCTATTGCACGTCTATCAAAAATCGATAAAAACGATTGTTACTCTGCACTTGGATGGCTTGCAAGAGAAGGGAAGATTACGGCAAAGGTAACAGTAAAAAAGAAGTAAAAAATAGAGTCCGAAAAATCTTTGCAAACGTTTCTTATATCTTGCACATTCTTGCGAGAAAGATTGTTTTCCATTCGTACACATAGGGCGATTTTACATTATCGAAACATTATTAGTGCATCTCTAAGTTTTGTTCTTTTGGATGAAACAGCA
>CAYLKT010000180.1:0-2395 GCA_964384305.1 uncultured Thermoplasmatales archaeon
CAGCCTTTTCAACATCTTTTTATCCTCCTCAAAACCGTGGGATTGGTTTTTTAAAGAAAGAGATGTTATGAAGATTGTAGATTGAGGGTGGAAAAAGCCATGGGTATGTTCGATTGTGACAAGTGCAAAAAGACTCTTTGGTTAAGTTATCATAGACTACCAGATGGAACAACGGTTTGTAATGAGTGTTATGCTAAATATCTAAAAAAACATGAACTGTATGTGGGAGAAACATACGAAGTTTTGTATAACTTTGTTAAAAAGTATAGAAATGAGCATGCGTATACGGAGTTTGAGAAACTAAAAAAATTAATGGAAGTTAAATACAAACTCAATGTTGATCAATCTTCCTTAAAGGCTGTTCTAGAAGATGTAAAAAAGACGGTTGAAGAAGAGGAGGAAAAAGAGAGACAAAAGAAACTTAAGAAGCAAGAATTGGAAACGCTCGAAGAATTTGAAAGCCAGTTCTTAGGAAAAAAATCTGAAGACGATAGTAAAGAGCCCATAAGTAATAAACCGAAACCCAAAACAGATAGTGAAAAACTAGATGAAATTCATAAAAAAATTGAAACGAATATTGGGCAAAAAGATAATGGATCCGATTATTATTGTATTGTATGCAAAAATCCTATTGATAAGAATACTTTTTTCTATACAAAGCAAGTTTTGGGTAAGCCACTTTGTCCGAAACATCAAGGCACTAAATATCAAAAAAAACTTTTCAAAGCTCTCAAAGAGAGGGAAATTAACTGTGAATACGAAGCATATGATGGGTATAAACATGTAGATATTGCAGTTCATACTGCAAAGCTATATATTGAAATTGACGGGAAGCATCATCTGATTGACCCTATGCAACTTGGTAAGGATCTAAAACGAGATGAGTTTTCAAGTAAAAATGGATATGCAACAACGCATATCAGTAATAGAGAAATAGAGGAAAATGTTGATAGTGTGGCTAATGCTTTAGCAGGGGTTGTAAAACAAAGGCAGGAAAATAAATAGCAAATAACGCTTCTCTAATCACCTTTTTACCATGTTCACTTCGATTTCTCATAGCATATGAAATCCAATCAACAGGATATTGTCTATAGTATTGTTCTGCATATTTGATTTTTATAAAGATATTTGTATGATATTGAACAGTTGTTACCCATTTTTAAAAATAATTGGTTGGTTTTTTAAAGAAAAAGTTATTATAAGTCACGAGGTGTGGAGATGAATAAACAACTCATAGCAACGGGAATAATAATAGTTTTGTTAGTTGTTGGATTAAGTGGATGCATAGATGAGAGTAGCTCATCTAATTACTGGCAAGAGCAATATAATTCTTTATATGATGAATACGGTAATCTCGTAGATGATTACAATAATTTAGTGGATAAGTATGGTGAATTATATTCTCCCTCGACTCTCATTAAAAATGGAACAGTATATTGGCGGTTTAACAAGCTGGATGGAACTGTTGCAGAGTGGACTGTAGATATTGATACATATCGATCTTATATTGATTGGCCAAAACCTACAGAATATACTCTCCTTTATAATACTAATACTGAAGAAAACTATAATGTGAAAAATCTTAGTAATTATGTTCAACCTGATTTCTTTGTGAACGTTATTTCAACTTTGACGGATGGAAAAACAGACATTGAATTTGTAGCTGAGGTTGTGAATTTTAAAAACCAGATAGTGACATACGGATCGGGACTCGGAGATTATTATCGTTGGTCTGCTGAAACTCTTACAGAGGGAAGAGGGCAATGCGGAGATACTTCTATTTTGATGGCTAGTTTATTGAAGGCAGGTGAGAATGAAGCAGAATACGGCTTAAAGGTTTATTTCTGGTATTGTGATGCAGACCACATGACAGAGCCACAGGATGTTAACCATGTTATTGTAGAAGTTGAGTATGCAGATGAGAGTTACGAACTTATCGAGACGACTTCAGATGCTTATTATTCTTATGACCAAATTGTTGGATGGCCATATGAAGTATAACCGTTAATAACTATATTTTTCAACACCCTTTTATCCTTGTACTTCTTCTATCCCAAAATTATCTTTGTTTATAATCACCAGACATTCATCCAGCAATGTGTTGCCCTCATCAAATTTGTTTTTTGCCTTAGAATAGTCAATCTTGCATGTATCAAAATCTTTGATAATTTGTCGAACCTTGTTCAATCTTTGATTTAGTTCTTCTTGCATGTTAAAAACCTACCAACATCACAAATGCCGCGACTAATAATATTATGATAATCAATACTATAATCACCATCTTATATCGCTTCAATTTTTTATCTTTCAATTTTGATGCGATGAAATTATCGTAACTCTTCTGCAATTCATTTCTAACAGAGTTAACTTCATCAATCAAATCTCTTTTATCAAT